>NZ_JANFYJ010000100.1:0-595 GCF_024460495.1 Hungatella sp. SL.1.14
CAATATCAGACTTAAGACTGTATGCGGCAGATTTGATGGAAACGCGTATCCCCGATGCTGACGAAGCGTGGGGCGAGGTCAACATGGCTGTAAGGCGCTACGGATATATGAGGGAGGCGGAGGCACTGAAAAGCCTCAGCGGTCCAGTACGTAGGGCTGTAGAGCGTACCGGCTGGCAGAACATATGCCAATCACCTTATGATCAGGTGAACACACTGAAAGCACAGTTCCGTGGAGCCTATGAAGCAGAGCAGCGACGAGCTGTCGAGTTTCACAAAATGCCAGAACATTTAAAAATCGAGCAGGCAGGAATACAGCCTGAAGCAGCCCTTCCGATGATGGAGGACCAGAAATGAATGAAGAAGCGGCAAGAAAGCTGGCAAGGTATCGTGTGGGAGAAGACCAACACATGGGAAAGTCCATGACTGCTGATGAGATTGAACTACGGCGTGGTTATGTACGAAACATGTTGAGAAATGTGCCAGGGTGGAAAGATTTGACTGACGAGCAGCTTGACAGGGTGAGGATTTACCGTACAGGAGAGGACTGGTACGTGGAAGATGCAGATTTCTATGAATACAGATTTTAGGAGGCG
>NZ_JANFYJ010000101.1:0-580 GCF_024460495.1 Hungatella sp. SL.1.14
AACGACGAGGAAAAGCGCCTGGACGCCCTGGAGGAAGGAAAGGCGGTACAGGACGGGGCAATTAATGATCTTGGTGAAGTGGTTGGAACACTAGCAGAAGGAGGTATGATTTAATGGGAGCATTTTACGGAACGCGGATTAGACATTGTATTATTACAATCGATGATGTACCCAACTTTTGGAGGCCGAAAACAGAATCGTGGTTGAAAGAAAATCCGGAATAACTGACGGGAGAATGGCATGTACATAACTACAAACACAATCATTACGGCAGCCAGTGTGATCAGCGCGCTGGTTGTCATATTTTCAGCCCTTTTTGCAGTATACAGATGGTATCTCAAACAGGGAAAGCAGGATCAGGAAATTAAAAATATCAAAGACGAACAGTGCCTTCTTGTTTATGGGGTTCTGGCCTGTTTGAAGGGAATGAAGGAACAGGGCTGCAATGGTCCGGTGACAGAAGCCATTAACAAGATAGAAAAGCATATCAATCAACAGGCTCATGAGTGAGCGGAAAGAGAGGATTAATTATGGATTTAGGAATTGCAAGTGTAGCAGGTATCACAGCGCTGTGTTATTT
>NZ_JANFYJ010000102.1:0-530 GCF_024460495.1 Hungatella sp. SL.1.14
AGTGCCTCCGCCTCCCTCATATATCCGTAGCGCCTTACAGCCATGTTGACCTCGCCCCACGCTTCGTCAGCATCGGGGATACGCGTTTCCATCAAATCTGCCGCATACAGTCTTAAGTCTGATATTGCAGGTGGAAATTTGTTAGACAGTGCGTATTTCTTGAGAGCCATTATAGCAACCTGAAAAGGAATATCTCCCAGTAGTTCATACCACCAGTCCATCTGATCTCCCGTTGCCAGCAGGTTGTCTTTTGGATATGCTGTTTTTATCCGATCTGCAAATACGGCAAATTCCTTTGTGTTCATTCCTCTCCTCCTCTTGACATCGCCCAGTTATACATCATTTCCCGGCTCTCGTTTTGCTTGTCCTGTTGTTTTCCTACAGGGCTGTATGATGGCTCTGTCCTGTTACTGTAATTGCCGTCAAGCACCTTAGCCATATTACCGTCACTGATAAGCCAGTCAAATGTCGCTGACCAGTTTTTATTATTTTTGCCTTTTAAAAATTCACTCTGCTCTGCAAGTTCAAAG
>NZ_JANFYJ010000103.1:0-530 GCF_024460495.1 Hungatella sp. SL.1.14
CCTTGTCGTAGCTACTGTCTGGATTAACGCAGATCTCGATGTTGATCGTGTTTTTGTTATTGACTCCAGCCACCAGCGGCGTTCCGTACTGCTTGCCTACAGCCCATGCTCCGTCCGTGTGGTTGAGCGCCTGATAGATCGCTGCATCATCAACGTAATAATGGACCGATGTAGCCAAATTGCCATTATTATGCGCCCTGGCGTGGGAAGCTGCTCCGGCCCCTTTGTTGAAATTATCAGTCTCATGGATTACGATGTACTTTGGGTGATTCTGGCTTGCATAGCAATTAATCTGTTTGATTTGTTTTGTAATAGGTAACATAACTGTCCTCCTTCAAAAAAAAAAGAAAAGGGCCCGGAATCCCCAGGCCCCAAAAAGTTGTGATATTACAACCATTGCGATATCGCAACAGCTTATTTCGTCAGCTGCTTGTACGCCTGGTTGATACCGGTAGCTGCAAGCCCCGATACAGTTCCAACCGCCGCTGCGTTGATGATGTCCGCCGCCGGGAAGTCGGGCATCGTGTACA
>NZ_JANFYJ010000104.1:0-528 GCF_024460495.1 Hungatella sp. SL.1.14
CCATGACCGGTCCCGTCATACGTTACCGTCTGCCCTTCTGCACTTACTCCATTGTCACCTGCAGCCACAATTGTCAGCATTCCTGGTACGATTTCCACCGTATAGTTCGGGTTTTTCGTATACTCTGCCGTCAGCCTGATCTCGTCTCCAACGTTGTTCTTATTCTCGTCCCGGCTGCCCTTACATAGCTTACCTTTCCAAGGTCGCCTTCCTTTACCACTGCTCCGCTGCTTACCAGGTCATCATAGTTTCCTGTAAACTCCGGATCCTTAGTTCCATACGTCTTTGACGCGCTGTTCACCGTAATGGTCACATTTCTCGGCCTGATCACTACCGCCGCACTTACGGCTTTGGTTTCCTTGTAATTCGGATTCGTCGCCTTTAAGTATACGGTATGCGTTCCTGCTTCCGTAAAGGTCGGGGCCGTCTCACTGTATTCTGTTCCGTTGGTTGAATACAGCAGCGTAGATCCTTCCTTATCCGCAGACGCACTTATCAGCCCATACGCCTTTCCATCATACTCTACAG
>NZ_JANFYJ010000105.1:0-525 GCF_024460495.1 Hungatella sp. SL.1.14
GTAAACGCCAGTATCTTCCGACCATTCAGTCTACTTTGTATATTACTGTAGATAAGTCTGCACGCCTCTTCAATTCGGTTGAGTTCCTGCCAGTCGATAAATGGCTGATTGTCATAAAACGTCTTCTGATTTCCTACTGCAAATGGATATGTTCCAGCACAAATACGCCCCACATTGGTTTCAAACCGGTTGATCTCATCTGCATAGAAACTATAATCCTCATATGTTTTATCCGCTCCCATATCTTCCAGCGAAAATTCTGGCCAGAGAATAACCGCCTGAGCACGAATCTCATTTAAGTTCCCCTTTATGCGGTTATAATCTTCAACATTGAAAAAATCACTTTCCTGCCAGTCTGTCTTGGGTGTCTGCCACATAGCCAATTTCCCTCCTTGCTTTTATCGTTCCGCTTAGCGCACCATTAAATTTTAGCGTATGGTCATACACCCGCAGGAGCAGGCCCGGCACATATTTATTTTCCAGGAATGCTATGTCGTTGGCGTCAATCCTCGGTTCCCCGCGGTA
>NZ_JANFYJ010000106.1:0-524 GCF_024460495.1 Hungatella sp. SL.1.14
ATAACATCTATCAGCTATTTCAAGAAAGCGCGGATGAAGCCTTTACAGATTGTATTAGGGCTACTCCTGATTGGCTCAATATTCGTTCTGCCAGTAATACTTCCGTTGCAGCATGGTATCAATGTCTTAATCGGTCATATAGCAGCTTCTTCAATGATAGGATTACTTAATTTAAAATATTGGCGTATTACACGGAACACCCATAATTCATAAAACATAAAGGCTGTCACATGAGGACGAAAGGGAAAACCATTGTAGTGAATGAGAAGGTGGACGTAGAATTTTTGACTATGGCGATTGGGCGAAATGGTTGTGATGTTGTTATAGATTTGGCAAACAGGATGTTTTTTCAGTAGACATTTGGTGGATCAGGTATTCTTGGCAGAGGGGATTGATTCATATGGCTATTTATATAATTGTAAGCATTGTACTGCTATTAGATATAATAAATCCCAGAATTCTATGGTATATTTATTTCTGGAAACATAATGGAGACAAGCCGGAACCGAGTGGTACATATATTT
>NZ_JANFYJ010000107.1:0-519 GCF_024460495.1 Hungatella sp. SL.1.14
AAGGGGTGAGGCCGTTGAATAAGGAGGTGCTGGAACAATATATAGATGCATGTGAATTAATCAAAGAGACAGAGGCAGATATTAGAAGAGTAAAAAAGCAACGCAAGACCATAGTGCAGGATAGAGTACGTGGGTCTATGAGTGAGTTCCCTTATGCAGCACAGAGTTTCAACATACATGGTATGGTATATGCCGCGGCAAGGGAGCCGGGAGAACTGGCAGCGTATGAGCAATTATTGGAGGAGCGGAAGGCCAAAGCGGAGGAAATCAAGGTACAGGTGGAGGCTTGGCTTAATACGATTCCCCAGAGAATGCAGAGGATTACAAGGTTCAAGTATTTTGAAGGGCTTTCATGGGGAGAAATAGCTATTAGGCTGGGAAGAAATTCGACGGCAGATGGAATAAAAATGGAGTATAGAAGATTTTTAGAAAATAATTAAAATTTGTTCTATTTGTTCTATATGTTCTGCTTAGAAATGTTATAGTATAGACTGGAAGATCTGAAAACAGATTTCCTCC
>NZ_JANFYJ010000108.1:0-517 GCF_024460495.1 Hungatella sp. SL.1.14
AGTGCCTCCGCCTCCCTCATATATCCGTAGCGCCTTACAGCCATGTTGACCTCGCCCCACGCTTCGTCAGCATCGGGGATACGCGTTTCCATCAAATCTGCCGCATACAGTCTTAAGTCTGATATTGTAGGTGGAAATTTGTTAGACAGTGCATATTTCTTGAGAGCCATTATAGCAACCGGAAAAGGAATATCTCCCAGTAGTTCATACCACCAGTCCATCTGATCTCCCGTTGCCAGCAGGTTGCCTTTTGGATATGCCGTTTTTATCCGATCTGCAAATACTGCAAATTCCTTTGTGTTCATTCCTCTCCTCCTCTTGACATCGCCCAGTTATACATCATTTCCCGGCTCTCGTTTTGCTTGTCCTGTTGTTTTCCTACAGGGCTGCATGATGGCTCTGTCCTGTTACTGTAATTGCCGTCAAGCACCTTAGCCATATTACCGTCACTGATAAGCCAGTCAAATGTCGCTGACCAGTTTTTATTATTTTTGCCTTTTAAAAATTCACTCTGCTC
>NZ_JANFYJ010000109.1:0-512 GCF_024460495.1 Hungatella sp. SL.1.14
ATTCCACAGCTTCGGTGTCGTGTTTCAGCCCCGGACATTTTCGGCGCAGGACCTCTCGACTAGTGAGCTATTACGCACTCTTTGAATGTGTGGCTGCTTCTGAGCCAACATCCTAGTTGTCTTCGAAATCCCACATCCTTTTCCACTTAACACGCACTTTGGGACCTTAGCTGGTGGTCTGGGCTCTTTCCCTTTTGACTGCCCAACTTATCTCGTGCAGTCTGACTCCCGTACATCATTTATGCGGCATTCGGAGTTTGATATCTCTTGGTAAGCTTTGACGCCCCCTTAAGAATTCAGTGCTCTACCTCCGCTAAACTAATACGAGGCTAGCCCTAAAGCTATTTCGAGGAGAACCAGCTATCTCCGGGTTCGATTGGAATTTCTCCCCTACCCACACCTCATCGCCACCCTTTTCAACGGATGTGCGTTCGGTCCTCCATTTCCTTTTACGGAAACTTCAACCTGGACATGGGTAGATCACCCGGTTTCGGGTCTGCCTGAACTGACTC
>NZ_JANFYJ010000011.1:0-189597 GCF_024460495.1 Hungatella sp. SL.1.14
TATCCCATCGCAAGAGTAAGACCCCTTGAAGACGACGAGGTAGATAGGGCAGAGGTGGAAGTGCGGTAACGTATGGAGCTGACTGTCACTAATAGGTCGAGGGCTTAACCAAGTTGGTTTAGGAAAAAGAGGAAATAAGAACGGATGAAAAGATATGTACAATGTGTGGTTTTGAGGGTATATGCCTTGCCAAAAGGATTATCTTCATGGTATAATAATCCTCGATAGCTCAGTCGGTAGAGCACGCGGCTGTTAACCGCGCTGTCGTAGGTTCAAGTCCTACTCGGGGAGTTTAGAAATACTGATAAGTATTTCTAACGCATCAGATGCGAATTAATAAGGCCCCATGGTCAAGCGGTTAAGACATCGCCCTTTCACGGCGGTAACACGAGTTCGAATCTCGTTGGGGTCACTTATTCCACCGGATATCAGTGAGGCGGAATGGAATATGCCGATGTGGCTCAATTGGCAGAGCAGCTGATTTGTAATCAGCAGGTTATCGGTTCGAGTCCGATCATCGGCTTTGTAACAACTAAATAGTAATCAGATTACAATATTTAGGACCTTTAGCTCAGTTGGTTAGAGCAACCGGCTCATAACCGGTCGGTCCTGGGTTCGAGTCCCCGAAGGTCCACTAACACTGAACTAAATATTTGAAATCTGGCCTGGTGGCTCAGCTGGTTAGAGCGCCGCCCTGTCACGGCGGAGGTCGTGGGTTCGAATCCCATCCGGGTCGTTTGCATGAAATCGTTGATGCAGCATTTATTACCAGCATATGTTGTATTGTTTCAATGCATGTTACAAAAAAGGGATCTTAGCTCAGCTGGGAGAGCATCTGCCTTACAAGCAGAGGGTCACAGGTTCGAGCCCTGTAGGTCCCATTTTCATGAGAAATCATGATATGCCGGCGTGGCGGAACTGGCAGACGCACAGGACTTAAAATCCTGCGGGCCTAATCGCCCGTACCGGTTCGATTCCGGTCGCCGGCATGAATTAAAAGCTTGAAATTCTCTGTTTCAGAGGGTTTCAAGCTTTTTTGTATTTGGCGGGCCATGCCCTGTTATTCAGGAATTTCCATGGTATGGTTTTCACTTATATAAGCGAAGAAGATCATTCACAAGTACTTCTTCCTTTGTAAATGGAATTTTATGATTGCTTAAGAATCCATCGGTTGACTGGATTGTTTTTTCGATAACAGAGATTTTCCATTTTTTGCTTAAATCTTTTTTAAAACTGATATAAATTTCGTTTTTTAATGGTTCATATACGATGGAACACAGCGTATTCTTCTGACTGGTTCTACTTAAAACTTCAAAGGCTTCATTTATTCCAAAGCTTTGAATATGCTTCTGTATAGATTCATAGGCACAAACATATCTGTCAGCTCCGATCCCGGACACTTTACGATAATCTTCGTCTTTAAAATTCCCATTTGGAAAATTAGTCATGACAATAAAATCATCAGAAATAGGGCTTATTCTATTTGTATCCCCTCCTTCTTCCAGAATAAATGCATCACCACTTTTATCAGCAATCATAGTATGCAGCCCTAAATTGGGGTACAGTGGATTTCTGGGATACGAGATCACTCTTTTATTGAGAATTTCGAAAGAATCAGATGATTTTTTTGCTTTCTTTAGTACTTCATCGAGAAGATCAAAGGCATACCAATCATTTTCATCACAGCCTGATTGAAAGTCCGGACCATAATCTACTGCCTGTGTGCAGATAAAAAGGCCTTCGCTGTTAAAACCGGCGATATCCCTGTATTTGTTTTCTAACAGGGCTGAAAAGTAAAATAAGTCCCTGTCGTGATAACGATTGATTTTTAGTTTTAAAGCGATTTCATCGGTATCGAAATTCATACCGTAAATTGCCTTTTTCTGATGGTATACTGCAAAACTTGTACACATTTTAGAGCCTCCTTTTCATACATAAGTATGTCATATAATATGCTTAGAGCATTTTGAAATTATTACGCTGTTTTACCATTGGATTCACCACTTTCTTAAGTTTCTATCTATATGATATCATTGGCATCTTACTGGTTCAACCTACAACATGTTTCTGAAGCGAAAATGCGCTGCTTAAGCTTATATGGTGTACTAATTTGGTTCTGAAATGTATGACAGCCGGATGGAGTACTAGACCGGTGCGATTAAAAACATCGTAAAGTTTGCGGATGCCACCAGCTTGTCGGCGTCATTGGTGACGGTTACCTGATTGACAACGGTTTTCCTGCCTTTGTGTATGGCGTTGGATTCTATATAGATGGTTCCGGTATTTACCCCTCTTAAAAAATTGATGCTGCTGCATTCCGTGACATTGGTGGTCTCATAGGCGTAAGTGGACATTCCTGCGGCCATATCGCAGAGAGAGAATAAAAATCCACCGTGAACATTTCCGTAAAGGTTTAAGGCTTCCTGAGTAATTTCCATGGAGAGTTTCGCATGGCCCGGAGAGATCTCCAGAAGCCTGGCGTTTTCTATGCCTCCGATTGGATGAATATGTCTCAGGATGCCGTCCATTATCTCTGATCTCATATATGCATACCTCCTCGTTATGAGCACTTAGCGGACGTCTTTTCGAGCTTAGTGCAGTGACTCCAAGCTATACTATATCATTGCAAAAATCCATTTACAACGGAAAAAAGGAATTATAGGTTTTAACTATCAATTATCGGAATTATCGCGGTCAGGACCGATTGGATATTTCCTTCGCTGCAGGCTATAATGGATTTATCAAGATTGTTAAAAAAATATTTAACAACAATAAAGAAGGAGGATATATCAAATGAGCAAATTATCCAATGAAGAATTCCAGGCGTATTTAAAGCAGATCCGTGAGCTGGCAGAGGGGCCCCTTGAGGAAATCCAGAAGGAAGTGGAAGTAACCAATAAGTTTCCTCAGGAGTTCTATGATTTGGCAATCCAGAACGATTTATACCGTTGCTCCCTTCCGGAAGAGTACGGCGGATACGGATTGAATGAACTGGAAATTTTACAGGTTCAGGAAGAGTTCTCCAGAGGACCGGGCGGAATGAGAATGCATCTTCACTATGCAATGGATTTGAACTGGAGAATTCTCGATGATTACGGCAGTGAAGAAGTAAAGGCAGAGTATATGCCGAAGTTCCAGAACAAAGAGGTATTTACCTGCTTCGCACTGACAGAGGCGACGGGAGGTACCGGCGCTGACTTACATACCATTGCAGTGAAAGACGGCGATTCCTACGTTTTAAACGGTGAAAAGACACTGATTTCCCATACCGACTGCTGCGAATTTGCTTACGTAATCGCGGTGACTAATCCGGAGTCCGATAAGAATGACAGACTGTCCGCATTCTTTGTACCGATGGACGCTCCAGGATTTGAGGTAATCAACATGCCTCATATGATGGGATGCCGCGGAGCCGGCCATGGCGAACTGAAATTTACTGACTGCCGCATCGATAAGAAGTACCTCTTAGGCAAAGAGGGTCAGGGACTGGAGATTGCCATGCACTCCTTATCCGTATCCCGTGCTCATATCGCTGCCAGCAACTTAGGTATGGCACAGAGAATGCTGGAACTGTCCTTACAGTATGCCGCTGACCGCGTAACCTTCGGAAAGCCGATCGGAACCCGTCAGGCAATCCGCTGCAAGATTGCCGATATGTCCATGATGGTACACGCTCTTCGCTGCATGGTTTACGATTTTGCTAAATCATACATGGAGAATCCGACTGGAGAATATATCGAAGAAAAAGCTGCCATGTGTAAGCTGTACAGTATCGATACAACCAGAAGAGTCAGTGATGAAATGCTGGAAATCTTTGGTGGTGTCGGATACTTTGAAGACTGCAAGTACGGCCCGGTTGAACGTCTCTACCGTGACTGCCGCGCGATGTGGTTAGAGGAAGGGGCCCCGACCGTACAGAGAATTACAATTTCCAGAAATACCATTAAGCACGGTGCTCATATCGAATACGTAATCTAACCCTTACCGAACGATGCTCCGGGCAAACCGTTTTGACATCGAAGATATCTGACACAAAAGGGTCATCAGGTTCAACATACTCCGGACCTGGAGACCCTTTTCCCATATATGGAGGAAGAAGAATGAAACCATTAGAAGGCGTAAAAGTAGTGGATTTAACCACGTATCTGGCGGCTCCTACGACGGTTCGCGTACTTGGCGAATGGGGAGCCGACTGTATCAAGATCGAATCACACAAAGGAGATCCTGCCAGGACTCAGGGCGCCGTGTTTAATATGCCGTTTACCGATGACGAGAATCTGGCCTTTGATGTGGCAAACTTAAATAAGAAATTTATCACTCTGAACCTGAAGACAGAAAAGGGGCTGGAGGTTTGTTATAAGCTTCTGGAGGAAGCCGACGTATTCGTGACCAATACGAGAACGAAGTCCCTGGTAAAGCTGGGACTGGACTACGATACCTTAAAAGAAAAGTTTCCGAAGCTGATATTTGCCCAGGTTTTAGGATACGGCGAAAAAGGGCCGGAGAAGGATACGGCGGGCTTTGATGTGACCTGTTACATGGCGAGAGGCGGCGTATTCGGAACTACGGTAAACCGCGGTGACGCACCTATGATACCTACCAACGGGTTTGGCGATTTTCAGGTAGCTATGGCGCTGGCTTCCGGTATCTGTGCGGCTCTGTACCGCAGGGAAAAATCCGGAGAGGGAGACAAGGTCACCATCGGACTGCATCACGCGGCTGTTTATGCGCTGAGCACCGGCCTGATCTCCGCACAGTACGGAAACCAGTACCCGAAGAGCAGAAAAGAAGTTCCCAATCCATTTAACAATGTGTTCCGAACCAGGGACAACAAGTGGGTCTGCATCTGCTGTCCGGAGTACGACCGTGATTATGAAAAAATGTTCACGCTTCTGGGCTGTCCGGAAATGCTGGAAAAAGAGCAGTACCGTCACTGCGCGGATGTCAACAACAACCATTTAAATAAAGAAGTGACCGATGTGCTGGATGCAGCCATTGCAAAGATCGACAGAGAAGACTTAATGAAGATGTTAAAGGCGAATGATATGCCGTGTGAAGCCGCCTATGAACCATTGGATATCTATGAGGATGAGCAGGCCTGGGCCAACGATGTGCTGACAAAGATTCCTTATCCGTCAGGCGGAAAGATCATGCCCACCAACCCCGTAGGCTTCGCATCTCTGGGCAAACCGGACTATGTGATCGGAGGCATGCAGGGCGCCCATACGGTGGAGATTATGAAGCAGCTGGGATACAGTGACGAACAGATCGGGGAAATCATTGCATCCGGAGCAGCAGAAGGCGCGACAGGACTGAAACCACTGTAATGTAAAACGACCAACCAGAAAGGGGAAAGTGAAAATAACATGAGCTTACTTTACACCGATGAACAGAAAGCACTGCTTGCTCTCGTAAGGGAGATGGCGGAAAATGAAATAAAACCTCATGTAAAGGACGCGGACGAGAAAGGGGAGTGTCCGAGAGAGCTGTTTCAATGGGGATTTGATATGGGACTTCACATGCTGGAAATCCCGGAGGAATACGGCGGAACCGGTTTAAGCTATGAGACCACCGCCATGATTTTTGAGGAGCTGGCAAAGGTGGACGCGGGCTACGCCATCACCTTTGTAACCACGTTCGTGGCACTTAGAAATGTAATCCTTGCAGGGACAAAGGAGCAGGGACAGTATTTTGCGGATAAGATTGCCCCCGGCGGATTTGCCGGATTTGCCCTGACGGAGCCCAACGCCGGTTCCGATCCTGCGGCGATGCGCGCCACCGCTGTGAAGGACGGGGATGAGTACATTTTAAACGGTACAAAGACGTTCATCACCAACGGGGCCCTGGCAGATGTCTTTGTGGGATTCTTTAAGACGGATCCGGCGGCAGGCCACAGAGGAATATCAGCATTTATTGTTGACGCGGATGCAGCCGGTGTTACTGTGGGAGCACACGAGAATAAGATGGGACTCAGACTGTCGAATACAACGGATTTGATCTTTGAAAATGTCCGGGTCAGGGCATCCGCCATGGTAGGCCCTGAGGGATCAGGCTTTAAGCTGGCTTTAAACGCTCTCAACTTATCCAGAGCCTTTGTGGCAACCCTGGCTGTCGGAATCATGCAGCGTGCACTGGATGAATCCGTGAAGTATGCCAGAGAAAGAAAGCAGTTTAATACTCCTATTATTAAATTCCAGATGGTACAGCAGATGCTGGCTGACATGGCAATCAAAATTGAAGCATCCAGATGCCTGGTCAACAATACCATGCGGATGATGGATCAGGGAATCATGGTGCAGAAGGAAGGCTCCATCTGTAAGACCTTTGTGTCCGACTGTGCTCAGGAGGTGACCTCCAATGCGGTCCAGATCTTTGGCGGATACGGCTACAGCAGGGAGTATCCGGTAGAAAAACTGATGAGGGACTGCAAGGTATTCCAGATTTTTGAGGGAGCAAACCAGATTCAGAGGATGACCATTGCAGGTGTGTTGGAAAAGGAATATAAGTAAAAACTGCCAGGAGGGATGAAGATGAATATCGTTGTTTGTATAAAACAGGTTCCGGATACCACTGAGATCAAGATCGATCCGGTGAAAAATACGCTGATTCGTACCGGCGTACCGAGTATCATGAACCCTTTTGATAAAAATGCACTGGAAACAGGCCTTCAGCTGAAGGACCGCTATGGTGGAAAAGTGACCGTGATTTCCATGGGACCGCCTCAGGCGAAGGCAGTGCTCCGGGAAGCGCTGGCCATGGGCGCAGATGAAGCGTATCTCGTTACCGACCGCGCCTTCGGCGGTTCTGATACGTACGCCACCAGTTATATTCTGTCTCAGGCGATTCAGATGCTGGGTGAATTTGATGTAATCCTGGGCGGCAAACAGGCCATCGACGGAGATACGGGACAGACGGCCCCCAGTATTGCAGAACATTTGGGCGCGGTCAGGCTGACGTATATTCTCGATATGGAGGTCGAGGGCGATAAGGTGATCGCCAGGCGCCAGGTGGAAGAGGGCGTGGAGATCATAGAGGCCAGCCTTCCGGTGCTTTGCACTGCGACAAAGGAGAGCAATAAGCCCAGATATGCTACCATCAAAGGCGTTCTTACTTCCTTAAAAGCAGAGATCGGAGAGATCACTCTGGCGAGCCTGCCAGGGTCCGATACGACCAAGATGGGGTTAAAGGGGTCCCCCACAAAGGTAAAAGCAACTTTTACACCAAAGAGAAATGCTAACTGTATGAACATTGAAGGCAGCAGCCCGGCGGAGACCGCAGGGACCCTGATTGACAGGCTGGCAGAGGCAAAGGTACTTTAAGGACGGCAAAAGGAGGTCGCGAGAGATGAGTTTTGATACATGTAAGGACGTATGGGTATTTATCGAATGCTTCCAGGGGCAGCCTAAAAGCGTGGGCCTTGAGCTGCTTGGCCAGGGGCGAAAGCTGGCGGATGGCTTAAAGCAGAAGTTATGTGCCGTAGTCATCGCAAAGGATGTGGATGAGGCGGTGAAGGAGGCCGGAGAGTACGGCGCGGATAAGATTTATGTGGTAAAGGGGGACGAATACGAAAATTACTCCGCTGACGCTTATGGAAATGTATTCTTAAAGCTCTGCGAAAAGTATGAACCCAATACGATTCTGGTGGGGGCAACCGTAAACGGCAGGGATTTGGGCTCGAAGATTGCAGTCAGCCTGCGTACAGGGCTGACTGCAGACTGTACGGCGCTCAGCGTCGACGAGGAGAGCGGTAATGTGGTCTGGGAACGGCCTGCATTTGGCGGAAATCTTTATGCACAGATCCTCTGCAGCGAGACAAGACCGCAGATGGGAACCTGCAGACCGGGGGCGTTTAAAAAGCCGGAAAAGGTGATGGATAACAGACCGGAGATCATTGTGGAGCCCATCCACACACCGGAAAGCGAGATCAGGACGAAGGTGGTTGATTTCATAAAGGCGTGCGAGGACAACGATATCCCGCTTCAGGACGCGGAGGTGATCGTATCCGGCGGCCGCGGTATGAAGAATGGAGAGAATTTCAAAGTATTAAAGGAACTGGCTGACGTGCTTGGCGGAACGGTCGGATGCTCCAGAGCGGCAGTCGATTCAGGGTGGATGCCGCAGTCTAAACAGGTAGGGCAGACGGGCACTACGGTAACTCCGAAGATCTACTTTGCCTGCGCCATATCCGGCGCTGTCCAGCATGTGGCGGGCATGAGCGGTTCCGGAACCATTGTGGCGATCAATAAGGATGATACGGCGCCGATCTTCGAGGTGGCAGATTACGGCATCGTAGGCGATGTGTTTGAGATTGTTCCGGCTCTTGTGAAGGAATTAAAGGCGAGACAGCAGGGGTGATGGAACGGATCTCCGGACATCCCGCAGTACATGCGCGGATGGCGTGCGGTCCGGCAGGAGGCGCACAAAAAGGGATAGGAGACGGGTCATGACTGATGAGATTAAGATCAATGCCATCCAGCGGGAAAAGTATCTTTCCAAAGGTTACTGGAAGGATATTACGCTGCTGGACTGTTGGAGAGAATCCGTGACGAAGTATTCCGAACGGGAATATGTGGTGGATGACAGGGGAAATCGGTATACCTACCGGCAGATGGACGAGGCCGCATCGAAAGTGGCGGCCTTTCTCCGGGAACAGGGGGTTTTGCCGGGAGACGCGGTATCGTTCCAGCTCCCCATCTGGAGCGAGTTCGCGGTGGTGACGATCGCCTGCTTTATGACCGGAGCCGTAGCCCATCCCATCGCCATGTCCTATGAGGAAAAGGAACTGATCCGGAGCATGAATTTAACAGAGTCAAAGGTTTACTTCGGCCCCTCCTTTTTTCATAAGACGGATTATGCGAGCCGGATTCTGGCTGTGAGAGAATCCATTCCGTCGCTGTCCTGTGTCGTCATTGTGGGCGGTGAAAAGCCGGATGCCGGAGCGATCGCCTCGTTTCAGGAAATACTGGACAGATGTGATGCGGGGACCGGGAGTATGGAGACAGACCAGGCGGAGAGCGGGCCGGCAGACTTGGACCGGGCGGAGACCAGGCGGACCGGAGAGGATCTGGCGCTGATACTCTGCACCTCCGGGACGACCAGCGGGACGAAGGGAGTTCTGCTCACCCACAATAATATCCGTTACAGCGAGGAGGTATTTACCAGGGAACTGGGGCTGACCAGTGAGGACATCATGTTCATGCCTGCGCCGTTAAATCATGCAACCGGCTTCCATCACGGGCTGATCGCTCCCATGCTGATCGGAGCGAAAGTGGTGCTTCAGCAGAAGTACCGCTGCCGTGAGGCCATTGATCTGATGAATCGGGAGCGCTGTACTTTTTCTATGGGAGCTACGCCATTTATCTATGATATTCTCCGGGAACTGGAGAACGGCGGCGGAGAACTGCCGTTCCTGAAGCTTTACCTCTGCGGCGGCGCTCCGGTGCCGGGCTATATGGTGCAGAAGGCGTGGAGCTTCGGAATTCTGCTCTGTGAGGTCTACGGTTCGACGGAAAGCGTTCCCCATGTGTTTGTACGGCCCGAGGAGGCGCTTACATTAAACGGAACCACGTCCGGCCGGCCCATCGAAGGCGTTGAGATCCGGGTTGTGGATGACGAGGGTAACGACGTACCGCCCGGGGTACCGGGAGAGGAGCTTTCCAGGGGACCCAATGTGTTTGTGGGATATCTAAAGGATAAAAGAATCACGGACGGCGCGCTGGACGATGACGGCTGGTTTCACAGCGGTGATTTATGCGTCATGGATGAGGCGGGTAATATTCATATTATTGGAAGAAAGAAAGATATGATTGTCCGCGGCGGAGAGAATTTGAATTCCAACGAGATTAATGACCGGCTGGAAGGCTGTCCGGGAATGGGCGACCACACGGTGATCGGAATGCCGGACGACCGGCTGGGCGAGAGAATCTGCGCTTTTGCCGTTCCGCTGCCGGGATTTGAACATTTAAAGCTGGAGGATGTGACCGGATGGCTTTGCCGGAACGGCGTCCCGAAACGGTTCTGGCCGGAGAGACTGGAACTGATCGACCGTATTCCCCATACGGGCAGCGGGAAAGTAAAGAAGTATCTGTTGAAAGAGGAACTGGAAAAGAGAATGGAGGGGCCGGAGCACAATGATTGAACAGAAATTTGGACCGAAAAGATGCCGGGATACCAGAAAACCTCGCGCGGATCAGTGTCCGGAGGTCGTGTTTTACCGCTGCAGAAGCTGTAACAGCTTATTTCCAGTTACCGGGGGCCAGGCGCTTGAGGAGAAGAAGATTTTCTGCTGCAGTGAAGAAGCAGAGCGCCTGGTGCCGACAGACGCCGGGGAGGCAAAGGAGATTTTAGAACTCAGTTACCAGATTACCGGCGGCTATAACGACAACGCGGTAAAGGTATCGTGGAAGACGAAAAAACAGGATTGCGTACCGGAGTGGATCTATTTGAAGACCTTTACGGGCGGTTATTTAAAATATGTGAGGAAGGAAAAACGTTCCCCCATGGTATTTGCACTGGCAGATACGGATGCGTTCTGCTACTGCGATGAAGATCCCTGTCTGGAATGCGTGTTCCGCTGTAAGAGGGGCTTTGCGGTTTACGCATATTCTGAGGGGACCGGACTATTGGAAATGCCGCTGGACAGAATGACGGCACACTGGCAGACACGGGAAAAGGAAGCGGAGAGGTAGGGGATTTTTTTAGATTCTTTTGTTAATAAATTAACAGAACTCATGCAATGATGTCTGTTAAATATAAGCGAGGAGGGTTTACGTATGAAAAGCGAAAATGTTGGAAGCGGTGGGACAGCTGTAGACTGGAGAGCTGTGCTGGTGTTTGTATCCATTGCATTCAGCTCGCAGTGCGGAGGCGGTTTTGCGTCAGGCTCCACACCCTGGACTTATTTTTTCCGGAACACAGGATTTTACGGTATGCTTCCGGAGGTGACACAACCGTACTTCTGTCTGCTTATGCCTCTGGTGGTGGCGGCGATCAACTGCTTTATCATCTATTTTTTCATGAAGTTCGCCATGGATTTCAGAACCTTCGACTATGGGAATTTCCTTGAAAAATACGGCTCCAGATTCTGGGGAGGCGTGCTGGCAAAACCGATGCAGATCGTGTATGAACTGAATTTTAACTGGCTGCTCATCGTATGTATGGCACTGGCCTATTCCACCTCCGGCTCAGCCCTTAAGGAGCTGACGGGGATTCCGTACATATGGACCACATTTATTGTGGGAATTATCATGTTTCTTCTATGTATGAAAGGTACGGAGCTGGTACGGAAAAATGCGGTCTTCATGAGTTCTGTTATCTTTATCGCCCTGGTTGTCGTTCACGTTCCGAACCTTATTTTCAATATCGGAAGCGGAAAACTGGCAAACGAGATGGCTGTTATGAGCAGCAGCATGGAGGCCGGGATCGCATCGGGCGCAGGCAGCTTTTTCAAATATCTTTTCATTGCATTTGTATGGGCCTATATCTTTTCCGGTCAGAATCTGGCTGGATTCGGCGCGTACGTCAATCATGCGCAGCTGTTTGATAATAAGAAAACTCTGCGATGGGCGGTGATCCTGTCCGTGATTGTAAACTGGGTATTCCTGGAGATGAACGCCATAAACCTGGCGGGAAACTACAGTGCGGTTTACGATGGATGGGCAAACGGAAAAGCCGTGTATACAATCATGGTGGTACAGAACGGCTGGGCGGGCGGCGCCGTCAGGGCAATTTCCCTGACGCTGCTTACCATAGCAATCTTTTTTGCAACGATCTCCACGGCGATCAACTATGCACAGGGCTTTAATGACCGCGTTCTGAACTGGTATCAGAAAAAGACCGGGGAAGATCCGAAGGTCTCCGAAGCCAGGCGCAACCGGCGGGGAGCTGTCCTTACTTTTGTCTATATCTGTCTTACCTGGGTGATTTCCCAGGCAGGGCTTACGACCCTGGTATCGAAAGGACTGACTGCGGCATCCTATATCAATTTATTCACCCTCATCCTTCCCACGGTGATGAATGTGATAATCGGATGGCCGGACAGAGAGTATGACAGCGGCAGGAAAGTGCAGGCCGGAACTAAATAATAAATGATGGAGGTGTTTTTATGTTAGCAACAATGGGGCTTATCTTTGCCATTGCGCTTTTAGTAGTCATGATCATCAAGGGGATTGACATGATCTGCGCCACCGTGATAACGGCGGTAATTATCTTATTAAGCAGTCAACTTAGCCTGTCCGACGGTCTTCTTACCACATTTTCCGGCGGTGCCGGAGGTTTCGTAACTTCCTGGTTTCTGATCCTGGGTATGGGAGGTATCTTCGGACAGCTGGTGCTGGAAACCGGACTGGCCACCAAAATTGCCAAATGGCTGACCCAGAAGCTGGGAGCCAGGATGGTGGGCCTGGTCATCCTGATCTGTACCTTTTTTATTACTCTTTTAGGCATCAACGGCTATATCATGGTGTTTGTACTGTATCCGATCGCTGACAATCTGCTTCGTGAAAATAAGATGGACCGCCGGCTGCTTCCGTTTATGCTGCTGGGCGGCGGAGCTTCTGCCAATGGATTTATGTATACCCTGGATATCTGTAATGTCCTTCCCAGCGGATATCTGGGAACGTCACTGGGATCGGCGCCGTTCTTATCCCTGGTATTTACCGCGATTGTGGCTGTGTGTTATTTTGTATATTTCAACTATGCCCAGGCCCAGAGCCACAAGAAGCATACGAATGAGGAGCTGCTGGCCATGTATACCAGCTCCAATAAGGTTATGAGTGATGAAGAGCTGCCCGGCATCGGAATGTCGGTACTGCCGTTTATTGTGGTATTCGGCATCGTAGTGGCCACCTCCAGCTGGGGAACCTCCACGAGTATTCTGTTTTCTTTGACCGTGGGAATCCTGCTGATCATGGCGACCCAGTTTAAACATATCGAGAACATCAAGGCCTCCGCTAAAACGGGCGCGGGATCCGGACTGAATTCCATGCTGACTGTGGCGGCGGTTATGGGACTTTCCAAGGTGCTCAGCCTGTCGCCTGCGTTTCAGGCGCTGCAGCAGGCCGTGTTATCCATGAATATGCCGGTGTACTTAAAGGCGTATTTCGGAACTGCTGTTTTGACCGGTCTGACCGGGTCTGCGATTTCCGGGGAAACGATTTTCCTGGAGAGCTTTGGCCAGGCGTTTGTGGATATGGGGGTCAATGTCCAGGCCCTGCACAGAATCGTGACAGAGTCAGCCCTGATTTTAAATAAGCTGCCGAACTCCTCCGTGGCAATACTAACCATGTCCATCTGCGGTTGCAGCTTAAAAGAAAGTTATAAGCATGTGATTCTGGGGACTATGATCCCGGCGGCAGCAGCAGGTTTGGTGATTGCTTTGATGGCTACCTTTGGTATTACATTTTAGAAAATTGTGAGTATGAGAAAAGGAACCGTTCCTCTGTTCCGAGAGCAGAGGGCGGTTCCTTTTTTGCGTGACAGGACGGTGATCAGGGCAGAACAGAAAGCAATTTTCAAATACGCTCTAGTCCGGCATGTTTAAGCAATTGGCAACCATAAAGTTTGCAAAGGCCTCCACGGCGGAGGTGATGAAGTTTTTCCTGCTGTATACCATGTAGATCATGCGGGTATCTTTGGGGACGTCGAGGAGCCGGACTTTGGAAAGGTTGTTAAACTGCCTTAAATAAGGGGTGTCGGCTACAATGGCTACCTTCGAGGATTTGGATATTCTGCCTGCAATGGAGATTTCATCGTCATAGGAATAGACAGCCTCCACTCCCTTTTCTTTCAGCAGCCTGCGGACGACCTTGCCGATGGGAATCGTATCCCGGTAGGTGGTCAGCCTGTAATCCTTTAAGTCGGACAGATACATGGCGCCCCGGTCTGCCAGCGGGTGGTTGTCCTGGACAATGGCGATCAGTTCCTGATAGGTAATGGGAACAAAGACCAGATCGGGCATGTCATCCACCATGGAACAGAAGCCGATGTCATATTTGCCGCAGGAAACGCCCTGTGCCACCTCAATGGACATTCCGTGGTAGATATTAAGCGTGGCAAGAGGATTCTTCTGCTGATAAAGATCCAGGGCCTCCGGTAAAAAGTCGCCTAACAGGGTAGGAATGCAGCCAATATCGATGGAGCCGCTGATGTGACCGGATTTCTCCTTGATCAGGGAGATGCCGTGTTCCAGGATACTCAGGGATTCGCTGACGTACTGGTAAAACTCTTCTCCGTATTTGGTGAGTTGGATATTACGTCCCTTTTTCTGGAAAAGGGATACCCCGAGTTCCTTTTCCAGAGATGCGATGGAGTCGCTTAAGCTTGGCTGAGTGATGTAAAGCGCTTTGGCTGCCTCGGTGTAGTGCTGAACTTCTGCCAGTTTTCGAAAATAGTACAATTGTGGTAAATTCATAATCCCCTCCAATTAATCGATATATTTATTATACAGGATTAACAATGGAAAAGCCAGTACCTGTATTGGCACCAGCAGCAGTTTTGAAGGTATTGGTAAACCAGAGCCATTGAAAAATCAGGAGAGACCGTGGCAGTCCGGAATTCTATTTGACATTTGTCCGGAAAGTTTTTACAATGGAGATTATTAACGGTAAACAGCAGCGATGTGAGGGGGAGAACGATATGCAGGAAATTTACCACAATATATTTCAGGAGACGATTTCCTATTCTGACCGTCACATGAGTCCGCGCAATCTCTATCTGATCCGGCAGCCGGGACGCAGTCTGATGGTGGATACCTCCTTCCGGTTTGAACGGGACTGGGAGATTCTGCGCAGCATGGTGGAGACGCTGGGAGTCTCCTATAAGGACCTGGACGTGTTCATTACCCACGACCATCCGGATCATACGGGGCTGGTACCGGCTTTGCAGGAGCTTGGAGCCAGCGTGTTTATGAATCCGGAGGAGACCAGGAAGCGGGCAGATCTGCTTCACTGCTATCTGGCGGATGAAGCGTCGCGCATTCAGAATCTGCGTATCGTGGGTGTGACAAAAAAGGATACGCCGGAGGTCTATCAGGCTATTATGGAATATACCGGCCGCGCTTATGCGGAACGTGGAAAAGCCCAGGATTTCAGCTTTATCCCGGTCCATCCCGGCGAGACCCTGGATTATGGGGAGTATGTATTCGATGTCGTTTCTTTAAAGGGCCATACGTTCGGGCAGTGCGGGCTCTATGAGAGGTCACATGGATTCCTGTTTTGCGGGGATCAGATTATGACGACCATTGTGCCGATTGTGGGCAGCCAGCAGAAGGATCTGGGACTTTTAAAATGCTATATGGAGTCCCTTGGCTATATGAAACACCGGTATGCGGACTGTCGGATTCTGCCGTGCCATTACGGTCCCATAGAGGATGTGGGAAAGGAAGCCAACCGGATTATTCTTGGCTATCTGGATAAATGTGAGATCATGAAGAGGATACTGGAAGAGGATGGGGGGCTTATGACCACCCGGGATGTCGGCGTCCGGGCCTACGGAAGAAGCCAGGGGCCGCCGGACTACCGCCATTTCGTCTCCTGTACCCAGATTTGGGCGAAGACATTCTCCTGCCTGGAATTTATGTATGGCGAAGGGCTTGTGGAGAGAATCGCGCGCGATGGGATTATTTACTGGAAATTATGAAAAACGATTGTAAATGTCCCATTTATTCCAATTTTCTTGTCAGCAATGAGTCCTTTGATCCTTGAGGGTTCTAATGAAAGCCCAGATGTCAATGAAAACCGTAAAACAGCCATCGCCATCGGGGAAGCAGCATACCCAATGGCTTTCTCATTATCTACAAGTTTTCTCGGTATAATCGGGACATTTTCATTTGTGAATCACAAAAAATAAAGAAAAAAACAAAAACCAGTTGACAAAATGATTGCTATCGGCTATACTTAATACCGTTGCGAAAGCAATATGCGCCGATAGCTCAGCTGGATAGAGCGTCTGGCTACGGACCAGAAGGCCGCGTGTTCGAATCATGTTCGGCGCATTAATAAAATCAAGGGTTTTAAGTAAAAAAGACATCCGGTTGCGGGTGTCTTTTTTCTATGGTATCTTTAATCTGTCTTTACAGCAAATTCCCATCAATCCCTATGGTAAACACATTACAGGGAATATCTTTCCCGCTGTTTTCGACTGCCCGTTCTACCGCGAACGTTATTCCGCCGCAGCAGGGAACTTCCATGCGGGTTACCGTTATGGAGCGGATGGTATTTTCCCGCAGGATTTCCGTCAGCTTATCGGAGTAATCGGTGTTGTCTAATTTGGGGCAGCCGATCAGGGTGATGTGGTTCCGGATGAAATCGTGATGAAAATTCCCGTAGGTAAAAGCGGTGCAGTCCGCCGCGATCAATAAGTCGGCATTGTCAAAATAGGGAGCGTGGACAGGCGCCAGTTTGATCTGAACAGGCCATTGGGACAGGCAGCCCGGGACTTCTTTTATTCCTGATGGATTCTGAGCGGTGCTGCCGGATAAGGAGCGGGAGGCAGCAGAGGGACAGGCGCAGCTGCTTTCCCGGCCTGCCTGTCCTGCCTGATTCCGGGCCAGTTTGGCCTTCTGTACAGCCGCGTGGTCGTAGGCAGGCGCTTCGCGCTCTGTAAAGGAGATAGCCCCTGCAGGACAGGCCGGCAGACAGTCTCCCAGACCGTCGCAGTAATCCTCTCTTGTCAAAACTGCTTTTCCGTCTGTCATCTGAATCGCGCCCTCGTGGCAGGCTTCGGCACACAGCCCGCAGCCGGTACAGGCATCTGTATCAATGTGAATGATTTTTCTTATCATAGTTTTTTCCTCCTTGACTCGATAGAGGTATCATACTATACTGAAACATAAAAGTATGTTGTTTTTGCAACGAAATAGAAAAGAAATTGTAAAACAGACGGGAAGTAATCGAATAAAAAAGATTGGTGTGGAGGAGTACGATGGTTTCACTGTTTGACGGAATTGAAAATGGGGAACTGGAGCAGCTGCTTCCGTGTCTCGGCGGCAGAAGAGTCCGGTTTGATGAGGGAGATTATATTTTTATGGCAGGAGGCCGGGCGGATCAGGTTGGCATGGTCTTATCGGGCAGTGTGCTGGTGTTTTCCGATGATTTCTGGGGAAACCGGACGATTATGGCCCATGTGGAGCGGGGCGGTCTGTTTGGGGAGGCGTTTTCCTTTGCTCGTGTGGAAGCCCTGCCGGTCAGCGTGACTGCTGCGGAGAAGACTGAGGTGCTCTTTATAAACTGTGAGCGAATGATTACGGTATGTCCGTCCGCATGTGAGTTCCATAACCGTCTGGTCCGTAATATGCTTAAGATCCTGGCGGAAAAGAATATGGCTCTGACACAGAAGATCGGCCATATGGGAAAACGTTCAACCAGGGAAAAGATTCTCTCCTATCTCTCGGAGCAGGCAGGGAAGGCGGGAGGGGAATCCTTTTCTATCCCCTTAAACCGGCAGGAAATGGCGGATTATCTGGCCGTGGACAGGAGCGCCTTGTCGAAGGAGCTGGGGCGGCTTGAGAAGGAAGGGCAGATATCGTTTCACAAGAATCAGTTTCAGCTGTTGAAAGCGCAGCTTCAGGAGTAGTCTCCCCACAGCGGTGCAGGAGGAGAATCCTGCGGAAAATGGCTGTAAATTACCGGAAGAACGGGAAATATTGCTTGCTTTTTTTGTGAAATTTATTATACTTATACATAAGATTATATTTCATAAAGAATACGGATCGGTCGCAAAATCAGGTGCAATGAGGTAGCTGTAGGTGGTAGGTGCAGTGCCTCTTTTTTTCTATATGAAATGTTGACTGCGGCCGCGGCCCGCGCAGTGCGGATGCGGACCGGAACAGACAGGAGAGGGGACTGGAAGCGGTATGACAGAGGGCATAAAGCCAGAGGCGTCAGGGCTGGATACAATAGAACTCAATGTGACAGATCAGATAAAAGGTCTTCCGGGAAAGACGGGATTTTATTATGAAAATCTTGTGACCGGTGAACGGGCGGCGTATCACGAGGAGGAACGGATGATGGCAGCCAGCGTCATCAAGCTGTTTGTGATGACAGAGGCATTTACAAGGTTTGAAGAGGGGACTCTGAGTCCGGACAGGATCATCCGCATGAGGCGGGAGGACTGTGTGCCGTCCTGCGGGGCACTTACGTATCTCCATGACGGAATCGAAGTGACGGTTCTTGATCTCGTGACACTGATGATTATTTTCAGCGATAATACGGCGACGAATGTGCTCATCGATCTTTTGGGAATCGAGGAGATTAACCGCACCATCAGGCAGCTGGGATACCGCGATACGGTGCTCCGGCGGAAGATGTACGATACGGAGAAATCGAAGCAGGGAATCCAGAACTACATAACGGCGGCGGAGACGGGACGTCTTCTGCGGGAGATGTATCAGGGACGGCTGGTGAGCCGGACGGCCAGCGAAGCGATGATTTCTATTTTGAAGAACCAGCAGCTGTGCAGCAAAATACCGTTTTATTTACAGGCGCTGCCGGAGGAACCGGAAATCGCCCACAAGACGGGGGAGGACTGCGGAATTACACATGATGTTGGAATTATATATGCAAAACAGCCATTTATCGTGTGTTACTGTGGAAACGATACCGACACGCCGGCTTACGAGCGTGTGATGGCGGAGACGGCTCTGTGGCTGTATCATAGAAATTCGGAGGTTTGAGTATGAGAATAGCGAAGATCGAGACGGCGGAGGTGAATATTCCGCTTGTGACACCGTTTAAGACGGCTCTGCGGACCGTGAACAGCGTGAATGATATTGTGGTCAGAGTGACCGCGGATGACGGCAGAATGGGCTTCGGAGAGGCCCCTCCCACAGCTGTGATAACCGGGGATACGAAAGGATCGATCCGGTGTGCCGTGGAGGAATTTATCGCTCCGAATCTGATTGGAATGGAGATCGATAACCTGGACGGCATGATGAAAAAGCTTCACGGCTGTATTGTGAAGAATACGTCGGCCAAGGCGGCTGTGGATATGGCGCTCTATGATCTGTATGCCCAGTCCTGCAGGAAACCGTTGTATCGGGTTCTGGGAGGCAGCAGGACAGAAGTGGAGACGGATCTGACCATCAGCGTCAACGGTGTGGACGAGATGGTGGAGGACAGTTTAAAGGCGGTTAAACAGGGCTTTCGGATCCTGAAAATCAAGGTGGGAAAAGAAGGCGTAAAAGATATTGAAAGAATCCGGGAGATTCGGGCGGCTGTAGGCCCGGAGATCCGTCTGCGCATCGACGCCAACCAGGGCTGGACGGCCAAGGACGCTGTTCGCATTATCAGGGCCATGGAGGATTCGGGAATTGAGATGGATTTAGTGGAACAGCCGGTGAATGCCCACGATTTTGACGGGATGAAGTTTGTGACGGCCAATGTGGCCACGCCTGTTCTGGCGGATGAAAGTGTGTTTTCACCGGAGGATGCGGTGCGGATTATCCAAAACCGGGCGGCGGATCTCATTAATATTAAGCTGATGAAGACCGGCGGAATTTATGAAGCGCTGAAGATCTGCGCCATAGCGGAAAGCTATGGTGTGGAGTGCATGATCGGCTGTATGCTGGAGAGTAAGATCGCGGTCAGCGCGGCGGCTCATCTGGCGGCGGGGAAGGGGATTATTACCCGCGCGGATTTGGATGGCCCATCGCTCTGTTCCGTGGATCCTTATACGGGAGGGCCGGTTTATGAAGGCGCGATGATCCGAATGAACGAGAATGACGGGATCGGCATTACAGGAGTTCCCGGGTTTGAGCCGTAACCGGCCAAAGTGTATAAGAACTAATCCCGAAAGGGTTAGAAATATTAGGAACATGGAGGATAACTTATGAAGAAAAGAAGATTGACTGCGGCACTGCTCTGTGCCGTTCTTGCTGCTTCGACCGTGCTCAGCGGATGCGGCGGTAAAAAGACGACGGAAGGCGGAAGCACCGCCCAGGCCGGAAATGAAGCCGGGAAAAATGAGAACGGGAATGGCGAAGACGGGGGAAAGCCGGTCGTGTATAAGGAGCTGTACTCGGGGGAGGTTGCGACATTAAATTATCTGGTCTCTGCGTCAGAAGCCGATTTTAAAACGGCAGCTTACTGTATCGATACTCTGATCGAGTATGACAGTGAAGGCAAGATTCGGCCGGGCCAGGCGACGGAGTGGGAATATGACGAGCCGTCTAAGACGTGGACCTTTCACTTAAGAGAAGCCAAATGGGTGGATAACACGGGAGCACCGGTAGCCGATGTGACGGCACAGGATTACGTCGACGCCATCAAATACCAGCTGACACCGGAATATGAGAGCGGTATTGTACAGAATCTGTTCGGTGTGATTGCAAATGCCAAAGAATATTACAACGGTCTTGTTTATAACGGCGGAGCCGATGATGACGGTGTGGTATGGAATGCCATTGATTTTTCAGAGGTCGGAGTGAAGGCTGTGGATGACCATACGCTTACCTATACGCTGGAAACAGAAGTTCCGTATTTCCTGTCTTCTCTGGCATATATCGTCTACATGCCTGCTTATGGGCCTCAGCTGGAGGAACTTGGCAAGACGTTTGCAACGGATGCGGATAAGATGTACTACAACGGCTCTTACTATATGTCGGAATTTTCTCCTCAGGAGCGCCGGATTTACAAAAAGAATACGTTAAACTACGATGCAGATATCGTTTATATTGATGAAATTCAGAAGATATACAATGCGGAAGCAAATACCATTGGGCCGGAGATGATCAAGCGAGGCGAGATCGATTACGCGATAATCACAGCTGATATTCTGGACGACTGGCTGAGCAACGAGGACACAAAGAACCTGATCAGCCGTGAGCGGCCGAAAAACAGCTACTCCTATTTCTACTGCTTCAACTTTGATCCGCAGTTCGATGCGGAGTATGAGCCGGATAACTGGAGAAAGGCTGTAAATAATGAGAATTTCCGGAAGGCCCTTTCTTCCGCGCTGAATAAGACCAAGGAAGTAGCCGTGCTGGAGCCGAACGTTCCGGAAGATTACGTGATCCATACCATCACTCCGGCGAAGTTTACCTATAATGCAGATGGAACTGATTTTACTGAGATTGGCGATATGGCGGCTCTGGGAGATACCTTTAATGAGGCAAAGGCTGTGGAGTACCGTGACTTAGCAAAGAGTGAACTGGCGGCCGAAGGCGTTACCTTCCCTGTTAAAGTTCTTCTGCCGTACAATCCAACCGAGGTCAACTGGGATAAGGAGTGTCAGGTAGTGGAACAGCAGATGGAATCACTGCTGGGAACTGATTTTATCGATATTATCGTGCAGACTGGTCCAACCGACGGGTTCCTGACTGAGATCCGCCGCAACGGAAAGTACGCAATGTTAAAGTGTAACTGGGGCGCCGACTACGCGGACCCGGAGACCTGGACCGATCCGTTCTACCAGGCGAAAGGCGAAAATGGCTACGATCCGGGCTACAAGTACGCCAATCTTGCGAAAGCCATCGAGGATGGAACACCATCTGCGAATGCGGTGTTAGAGTACTTTACGACGATTGAGGAAGCCAAGGACATCAAGGTGGATATCAACGCCCGTTATGAGGCATTCGCCAAAGCGGAAGCCGCTCTGATTAATCATGCGCTTGTCGTGCCTTTCAGCATCAGCGTAAGCAAGTATCTTGCGACGAAGATCAATGTGTTTGAAGGCCAGTATGCGCCGTTTGGTGTGTCCAACTTAAAGTATAAGGGCCAGCATCTGCAGGATCATTACATCTCAATGGAAGAGTTTGAGGCGAATAAGGAAAAAGCAGGCCAGTAAAACCAGAAAGAGCGGATACTTGCCGGAATTTTACATTCTGGCAGGCATCCGCATCACTGCGGAAATACGTAAAAATGTTCTCGGAAATAGATGTAGTTTACGCATTTGCCGATGACATCTGCTTCCGAGAGGGTTTTTAGAAAAAGAAATTACAAAGGAGTTATGTTGCTGATGCTAAAATATCTAGGTAAAAGAATTGCCCGATCATTTCTTACTCTGATCATTATTCTGACTGTCGTTTTCTGTCTGCTGCGTCTGATGCCGATTGAAGGCTATTTCACCAATTTTGATAAGCTGACCCCACAGCAGATCCAGGTAAGCTTACAGGAGATGGGACTTACGGATCCGCTTCCGGTGCAGGTGGTACGCTTCTTTAACGACCTGGTGCACGGAGACTTAGGGGTATCCAGAATTTACCGGGCGAATGTGCCGGTAGCGGAGATTCTGGCCGATAAGGTTCCGGTGTCTATTAAGCTGGGCGTCCTGTCCATGATTGTTTCGCTGTTTGTCGGGCTTCCCATGGGAGCGCTGATGGCCAGGTACAAGTACAGATGGTTTGACAAGCTGGGGACGTTATTTATCGTCTGTATCCAGGCGGTTCCTGCGGCGGTCTACTTCCTTTATATCCAGCTGTACGGAACGCAGGCGCTGGGAGTCGGTCTGCTGTTTCAGATCGACGATCCGAAGTACTGGATTCTTCCGGTCGTCTCCATGTCTTTAAATAATATCGCATTTTACGGCATGTGGCTGAGACGCTACATGGTGGATGAGAGCAATAAGGATTACGTAAAGCTGGCCAGGGCAAAGGGCATGTCCGAGGGCGGCGTCATGTTTAAGCATATTTTCCGAAATGCCTTTGTTCCGCTGGCCCAGTACATACCGACCGCATTTTTAAATACGGTCATCGGCTCCATCTATATCGAATCCCTGTACAGCATTCCGGGAATGGGCGGCCTGCTCGTCACAGTGATTAAGAAGCACGACAATACCATGGTTCAGGGAATTGTGCTTCTCTATGCCTGCGTCGGTGTTATGGGTCTGCTTCTCGGCGATATCCTGATGGTTCTGCTTGACCCGAGAATCAGCTTAAGCAAAAAGGGAGGTGACAGATGATGAAGCAGTTTTCTTACCGCCATACGAAAGAGGCAGAGCTGATGGACAGCATGGAACGGGCGGCAAAGGGCGCTCCACAGACGGATGAAGAGCTGTTCTCCTTCGCCGGTTTTAACGAAGCGGAGGTGGAGCGGACCGGCTACAGCAACTACTCCTACTGGAGCAGCACGTTCCGGGCTTTCTTAAAGAATAAGGGGGCGGTTGTTCTTCTCGTTCTCCTGCTCCTTCTTCTGGCCTTTACCTTTATTCAGCCGCATCTTCCGGGCCAGTATGACCCGAATACGATCGTCAATGATGAGGCGGGAATGCAGTATCGCAATATTCCGCCCGGAGACCAGTTTATTCTGGGAACCAATTCCATCGGCCAGGATCTGTGGGCCAGAATCTGGGCGGGAACCAGGACGTCCCTGCTGATCGGCTTATCGGTGGCGCTGGCGGAAGCGCTGATCGGCATCACGGTCGGCGTCATCTGGGGGTATGTGCGGAAGGCTGATTTTATACTGACTGAGATTTATAATATTATCGACAACATACCGAATACCATTGTTCTGATTCTGATTTCCTATATTTTGAAGCCGGGTGTGAAGACACTGATCTTCGCCATGTGCCTTACGGGATGGATTCAGATGGCGCGTTTTATCAGAAACCAGATTCTGATTATCCGCGACAGGGATTACAATGTGGCCAGCCGTTGTCTCGGCACGCCGACGGCGAAGATTATCATAAAAAACCTGCTTCCTTATCTGGTGTCGGTTATTATGCTGCGTATGGCGCTGACGATTCCGTCCGCCATTGGAAATGAGGTTTTTATCACGTACATTGGTTTGGGGCTTCCGGTCAACATTCCAAGCCTTGGCAACTTAATCAATGAGGGCCGCGCCCTTATCACCAGCCCGGCGCTTCGTTACCAGCTGGTATATCCCACCATCATTCTTTCGTTTGTCACTATTTCGTTCTATATTATCGGCAATGCGTTTTCCGACGCGGCTGACCCGAAGAACCATGTATAGAAGACAGGACAGAACGGATCGATCAGAAGGAGGAACGGAATGCCAGAGAAGATACTGACGGTAGAAGATTTAGAGATTAAATTTGAACTGAGGGGAAAGACTCTGCATGCAATCAGAGGAATTTCCATGGAATTACACAGAGGAGAGATCCTGGCCATCGTGGGAGAGTCGGGAAGCGGGAAATCCGTGTTTACCAAGTCCTTCATGGGACTTCTGGACCAGAACGGCCATGTGACGGCGGGAAAAGTCACGTACTACGGTGCGGACAACAGGGAGCCGGTGGAGCTGACTTCACTGAAAAAGGAAAAGGAATGGCTGAAGATCCGGGGACGTGAGATCGCCATGATCATGCAGGACCCCATGACCAGCTTAAGTCCGTTAAAAACGATCGGTGTGCAGATCATGGAGGCGGTGCTGCTTCACCAGAATGTGAACCGCGCCGAGGCAAAGGCCAGAACACTGCAATACCTGGCGGATGTGGGAATCAGCGAGCCTGAGAAACGGTTCGGCCAGTATCCCCATGAGTTTTCCGGCGGCATGAGGCAGCGTGTGGTAATCGCCATCGCCATTGCCTGCAATCCGCAGATTTTAATCTGTGACGAGCCGACGACGGCGCTGGACGTGACGATCCAGGCACAGATTCTCGATCTGATCAAGGAACTGCGCCACAAATACCATTTATCCGTCATCCTGATTACGCACGATCTGGGCGTGGTCGCCAATATTGCGGACCGTGTGGCCGTGATGTATGCGGGAGACATTATCGAGATCGGGACGGGCGAGGACATTTTCTATGACGCGAGACACCCGTATACGTGGGCGCTGCTCTCGTCGCTTCCGCAGGTGGGAGTGAAGGGAACGGATCTCTTCTCGATACCGGGGACGCCGCCCAACTTATTTACGGAGATAAAGGGGGACGCGTTTGCACCGAGAAATCCGAAGGCGTTAAAGATCGATTTTATAAAACAGCCGCCGTATTTTGACGTGTCACCGACCCATAAGGCCAAGACCTGGCTGCTCGATCAACGGGCACCGAAGGTGGAACCGCCTTCCGTGGTTGAAAAAATCCGAAACGGAGGTCTGTTTTCATGAAAAGAGAAGTATTATTGGATGTAAAGGATTTGGACGTCACGTTCGGTGAGCGGAAGAAACGGTATGAGGCGGTCAAGAAGGTCAATTTCAAGATCTACAAGGGAGAGACCTTCGGACTGGTGGGAGAATCCGGTTCCGGTAAAACGACCATCGGCCGGGCAGTCATGAGAATTATCCCGTCTTCCGGCGGGGATATCATCTATAAAGGCGAGAAGATCAACGGCAGAATCTCCAGAGAGCTGGACAGGAAGGTCATGGGGGAAATCCAGATGATCTTTCAGGACCCTCAGGCTTCGCTGAATGAGCGGGCCAAGGTGGATTACATCATCAGCGAAGGCCTGATGAACATTGAGAAGGGGATCGGCGAGAAGGAACGGAAGAAACGGGTGGACCAGGCCCTCCTCGATGTGGGTCTGCTGCCGGAGTTTGCCAGCCGGTTCCCCCACGAGTTTTCAGGAGGTCAGCGGCAGAGAATCGGTATTGCCAGGGCACTGATTATGAATCCGGAGTTTATCATTGCGGATGAGCCTATCTCTGCACTGGACGTGTCGGTCCGGGCGCAGGTGTTAAACCTTCTGGCGGATATGCAGAAGAAGAGGGGGATCACCTATCTGTTTATCGCACACGATCTGTCGGTCATGCGGTTTATCACGGACAGAATTGCGGTCATCAGAAAAGGGGAGATCGTGGAAATGGCTGAGACGGAGGAACTGATTACTCACGCCATTCACCCGTATACGAGGGCGCTGCTGTCGGCGATCCCCATGCCGGATCCGCGGCATGAGAAGGGAAAGAAGCTTCTGGTCTATGACGCCTCCATGCATCACTATGAGACGGATAAGCCTTCCTGGCGGGAGGTGAGGCCGGAACACTATGTGCTGGCTAACGGCAGTGAGTATGAAGCTTATAAGAAGTTGTACCGGGATTAGGCGCGGAGGAGACCTTCGCAGAAATCATAGAAAAGGACTATATGGAACGAGAAGAGAGGCAGCAGGAAGGCGGCGTGCAGAAGGCGGAAATGAATTTCCAAACAGGCCCTGGCGCTGCCTTTCCTGTGGCTCGGGGAAATATGTGAAGTCCGGAACAGGAGATGGAACGATGCAGTATGGAATTGTGATACAGCCGGTTGCGACTATTTATGAGATTCCGGCAGAGACCGTAGTGAAGGATGGGATGGTGCTGTCCGCCATTGCGGATGAGGCGATGTATGGAACGGGGCTTGCGATTACCGGGGCGGAGGTTATTGAACCGGAGGTTACCGGGGCGGCGGTTAACGGTCCGGAGGCTGCCGGGATGGCGGTTATCGGGAGGGAGACCGATGAGACGGGGCAGAGGACGGAGATGAACCGTGGATATCTGCCGGTGCGTACGTTTTATGGTTATACGGGCTATGTGCGGAAAGAAGCGGTGCGGCTGGTCTCTTTAGAGGAAATGATGGCATGGGAGGAAGGCGGTCTCATGGTGACCACGGCTTTCTGCGTCGATGTGGTGTCAGTGCCCAAAGTGCAGGGAGTCAGGCTCGTCAGCCTGTTCCGTGGTTCGCTGGTGAGTGTGATACCGTATGAATGCGGCATAGAAGGCTGGGGGAAGGTGAAGCTGGCAGACGGCCGTTTTGGATACATCAGGGAGCAATTTCTGGAAAACAAAGAGTTTTCGCAGGCCGGTTTGTGGACAGAGACGCTTCCGCAGAAGAAAATTGTGGATAAGGAGGCGTTTCGCCGGGCCGTGGTGGAGACTGCAAAGACGTATCTGGGGATTCAGTACCGGTGGGGCGGCCGTTCCACCGCCGGGATCGACTGTTCCGGGCTTACCTCGGTAAGTTATATGATGAATGGAATTCTGACCTGGCGGGATGCGAAAATCGTGGAGGGATATCCGGTCCGTGAGATCGCAAAGGACGAGATGAAAATGGGGGATCTGCTCTATTTTCCGGGACACATTGCCATGTATATGGGAGATGGAAGGTATATTCATTCCACCGGAAAGGCGGGAAGCGGCGGAGTGGTGATCAACAGCCTGAATCCGGAGGACGCGGATTTCAGAGCCGATCTGGCGGAGAGCCTGTATGCGGCAGGAAGCATTTTCTGACAGGACCATGCGTTCCGGGAGCGGATAAGCAGCGCAGCACGGGTCTGCGGCACAGAAACGGAAGAGGAGAAAGAGAATGGATAAGAGACTGACGATAGAAAAACGAATTGAAGCGGAGCTCATGAGTTATGATGGAACAATGGGCATTTACGCCGATGATTTACATGGAAATATAATTGCCATCGGCGCGGATGAGGCGTTTGAGACGGCCAGCACCATAAAGACGTATATTCTGGCATGTCTGTTTGATCAGGTGGAAAAGGGGAAAGCCAGCTTAGAGGATATGGTGGAATTTAAGGAGGAACACACAGTAGACGGAAGCGGAGTTCTGTGTGCTCTGGAGCCGGGAGCGGTACTGAGGGTGAAGGACGCCGCCACCCTGATGATCATTGTAAGCGACAATGTGGCGACGAACATGATGATTGACTATCTGGGGCTGGATACGATCAACGCCTGCATCCGCGGACTGGGCTGCAGGGACACCGTGCTGTATAATCCTCTTCATTTTGAGCGGTATGACAAGCTGGGAACTTCGACTCCCAGGGATTACGCCAGCATTTTTACGAGGCTGGCGGCGGGGACTTTAATCAGCCCGGAATCGGACGCAAAAATGCTGGAGATCTTTAAGAAGCAGCATTACAACAGCATGATTACAAAGGATTTCCCGGCAGTTTACATGGACAGCGACAATACGGATGACGTGATGGTGACTGTGGCTTCCAAGAGCGGCAGCATGAATGCCTGCCGAAATGACGGCGGAATCATATACACTCCGTACGGTCCGTATGTGCTGGTGATGTTCAACAGGAAATTCAGCGACGCCATGTACTATCCGGCGCATCCGGCGACGGTATTCGGAGCCAGAGTGAGCCGGCTGCTGTTTGATCAGTTCATTGCGCTGGAAGGCCGTTTTCAGCCGTAAGACTCAAAACCCGCATGGTGGCACAGGATATCAAAGATCTTTTTTTCCTGACAGAAGAACTGGCAGCGGACCTGGCAGGCCGCACTCTCTTTTATGGTGCGGCTCATGCTTCCGAAGGAGGGAGCGGCCAGGGACAGAGGCTGGTCCTTGATCAGGTTGACGTGAAGCATCAGGCCGCCCTGGCTGACCAGAAGCTCGCGGGCGGTGAATTCCAGGATTTTGAGCCCCTTGTAGGTGGCCAGGCGGTATTCTTTTCCGCGGAAGAAGACCGAACCGACAGAGCCGGTGAAATGTGTCCCGGCAAAGGGAATATCAGCAACGGAAAGCATGACGCAGCAGGGCGCTTTCGTCTTCTTATCAGTCCAGGTACACTGGGTCCATACGTACCGGGAGGGGAAGGAACGGCCCCAGTCTTTTTCGATGTAGCCGAGACCTCCGTCAAAATTCAGCTTTTTCCCGTTCAGGATCAGCTGGCCGGACAGGCGGTGGGAGAGACTTAAGACGCCGTGGCGGCACTGCATGAACGGAACGGCGCAGAAAGGCCCCATAATATCGTAACCGGGTGGTGTAAACGGCCCGTAAGAGAGGTGACCGGTCAGCGTCACCTCTTTTGCGGCAATATCCAGATGGATGCCCTGTTCAGAAAAGGTTGAGGTGCCAAGGTTTACATAAAAAAGACTGGAGGCCGCCTGGAACTGGCCGGCGGAGAATCGGATAACCCACGATTCGGTATTGGTGACAATCTGAAGAGAAGCGGAGGGGTTTCCCTGCCTGTCGATGTGGTATGCCGGAATCAGTGCGAGTACGCCGTCAGGAGACTGATGTTTTAAGTACCAGCCTTCGAAGAAGGAATGTTTTTTATGATAACCGTGAAAATATTTCATAAGGGGAACCTCCGTATGTTTTCGTTATTTTGGCAGATAGTACCATGTTATAGTCTGTCCAGGCACGGCGGAAACATTCACACTTGTTTCTTTTGACATTATCCGCTATAATGTGACATACAGGCCGTGAGAATGCGGTATGTACCGAAGGAAAATGCAGGACTGAAGCATGACAGAAAAGAATGTGAAAATAAAATGAAAACTGAAAAACAGGCGCTGCCTGACCAGGGGATACTCATCTGTGAAGATGGGGATTTTTTCCCTTACAGGATCGTGAAATCCGCCAGGCGCACGATGGCGGTCTCCGTAACCAGGGCGGGAGAGATTGTCGTGCGGATACCGGAACGGCTATCGTGGAAGACCGGCCATGAGTTTGCGCAGCGGAATCAGGAATGGATCTTTGCGCACGCTTCCAGAATCAGGGAAGATTTGGAGAAACGGGAGCAGTTTCACTGGACGGAGGGGGCGGAACTGCTCTTTCATGGAACTTTAAAAAAACTTCATTTTGAACAGGATTATGAGACGGAACGGTTCCGGGTATGCGATACCGGCGATAAATTTCTGGTATCCGGCCCTTTTTCGGGCAGGGATGATGACGAGCCGCTTGTGAAGGCGGCCATGGAAAGCTGGTATCGGAAACAGGCGAGGCGTTTCCTGGAGGAGAGAACTGCCTGGTGGGCGGATCAGATGGGAGTTTCGTATCTGCGAATCGCCATACGGGATCAGGCCACCCGGTGGGGAAGCTGCAGTGTCCGGGGAAATATCAATTATAATTGGAAGCTGGTGCTTCTTCCAGTGGAACTGACGGATTACGTGGTAGTGCACGAACTGGCTCATCGCACGGAGATGAATCATTCAAAGGACTTCTGGAAAATCGTTGAGAGAGAACTGCCGGATTACCGGCAAAGAAGGAGAAGACTTAAGGGTTATGAAAGTGAAATCAATCAGAAATATCAGTATTAAAACAAAGCTTTTGTTTCTGGGAGGAGTCAGCATTCTGGGACTCGTGTTTATCGGAGCGGAGTCCATTATCACGGCGAGACAGATTAACGAGGCCAGCACGGAGATTTCCCAGTCCTGGGTTCCGGCGATCATCATCGCGGAGGAACTGAACACCGAGACATCGGATTACAGGATCAAGGAATTTTACCATGCCATTACCCACGACCAGGAGACCATGGATCATCTGGAAAAAGAGATGATGGCTGTCCGTGATGAGATCGACGCGGCATTTACGGAGTACGAGCAGTTTTATATTACGGATGAGACGGACCGAACGCTGATGGAGAACGCCAGGGCGTACTGGGATAAGTATCTGGAATACAGTGACAGGCTTCTCCCCGTCAGCCGGGGCAATGATAACCAGGAATCGCTTAAGATGATTATCGGAGAGTCCAGGCTCTTATTTGACGAGGCCAGCAGCAACTTTTTAAAGATGGCGGAATTTAACCGTCTCGGAGCCGAGGCGGCCAGTGTCCGGGGCGACCAGCTTTACGTCAGACTGGCCAGGGTGAAGATCGTGTCCATCTGTCTGATTGCTTTGGTGATTACACTGCTTGTCATCTACATCATTATTGCGATTGACAAGCCGGTGAAGGCGATCGTTGAGGGGACCAGAAGGGTTTCCAACGGCGATTTAGACGTGTACCTTCCCTACGATTCTGAGGATGAGATCGGAATTCTGACGGATTCCGTGAACCAGCTGATTGAACGGCTGAAGAATATTATCGACGATGAGAAATACCTTTTCCGCGAGATCGGAAGTGAGAACTTTGAAGTGAAATCCACCTGCGAGCAGGCCTACAGGGGGGATTTTGCCCCCATTCTGTATTCGATTGCCAGCCTGATGAGCAGACTGGATATCGCGAAACAGAAGAAGGAAGAGCTGAAGAAGCGGCTGGAAGAACAGGTCGCGGCAGAGATGCTGGCAGAGAAGAAGCTGAAGGAAGAGAAAACGCTGGCGGAGGAAGGAAAGAAGCTGGCGGAAGAGAAGACACCGGCAGAAGATAAGAAAACGCCTGATGCAGATCAGGCTGGTGAGGAGACGAAAAAGGATGGCAGCAGAACGATGGATGCTTCAGACGAAGAAGGCAGACTTTCATGAGATGGCAGGAATCCATCATATTACGCCGGTAACAGCGAGAATTATCCGAAACAGGGATATTGTGGGAGCGGAAGCGGTAGAGAAGTATCTCCGCGGATCGCTGAAGGATCTGTACAGTCCTCATCTGTTAAAGGATATGGATCTGGCGGTGGAGATTCTGAAGGGAAAGACAGAGCAGGGAAAACGAATCCGCATTGTTGGAGATTACGACATAGACGGTGTATGCTCTACCTATCTGCTTTACCGGGCGCTTACAAGAATCGGGGCCAATGTGGATTATGAAATTCCGGACCGGATTAAGGATGGTTATGGAATCAATGAATCCATCATCCGCGCCGCGGCTGATGACGGTGTCGATACCATCCTGACCTGTGACAACGGAATCGCCGCTGTAGAGCAGGTCAGACTGGCGAAGGAACTGGGGCTTACCGTGCTGATTACGGACCACCATGATATCATGCAGGAGGAGGGGGGCGACGTGCTTCCGCCTGCGGATGCGGTGGTCAATCCCAAGCAGAGCGGATGCAGTTATCCATACCCTGAGATATGCGGCGGAATGGTAGCCTATAAGCTTGTAAAGGCTCTCTACGAGGCGTTTTCCGTTCCGGAGGAGGAGTGGCTGTCCATGCTGGAATTTGCGGCGATCGCCACGGTAGGAGATGTGATGAAGCTGCGGGACGAAAACCGTATCATTGTCAAAGAGGGCTTAAAAAGAATTGCGGATACGAAGAGTATCGGCCTTTTAAAGCTGATTGAGCGGAACGACCTGGATAAAGACCATATTTCTGCGTATCACATCGGGTTTGTGATCGGTCCCTGTTTAAATGCCGGAGGAAGACTTCAGACAGCCAAGCTTGCGCTTGCGCTGCTGCTGTGTGAGGACGGGGAAGAGGCGGACCGGCTGGCTATGGAACTGAAGGAGTTAAATGACCAGAGAAAAGATATGACGAAACAGGGAACCGAGGAAGCCATTGCTCAGGTGGAACAGTGTTACCGGGCTGATAAGGTGCTGGTGGCATACCTGCCGTCCTGCCACGAATCGCTGGCGGGAATTATTGCCGGACGGCTGCGGGAGCAGTATCAGAAACCGGCCTTTGTGCTGACCGATGGGGAGGGCTGTGTGAAGGGCTCCGGACGTTCCATCGAGCAGTACCATATGTTTGAAGGACTGGTGAAGGTCAGGGATCTTCTGCTTAAATTCGGAGGTCATCCCATGGCGGCAGGGCTCTCGCTGGAAAAGGAGAACATCGATGAATTCCGCCGCAGGCTCAACGAGGATGCAGAACTGACAGAGGATGATTTTGTCCGAAGGATCTGGATTGATGTTCCCATGCCTTTCGACTACATAAGCGAGCCTCTGATTGAGGAGCTGGAGCTTTTAGAACCCTTTGGACAGGGCAATGAAAAGCCGCTGTTTGCACAGAAGGGGCTTCACATCAGAAGTGTGCGTGTGCTGGGAAAGAACCGGAACGCCGTGAAGTTCTCACTGGCTGATGAAAAGGGGAGCCCGATGGATGCCATGCTGTTTACTGACGGCGATACATTTTTAGAGGAACTGGGAAACCGCAGGGTTATTGATGTGATTTATTATCCGACGGTGAATGAATACAATGGCAGCAGAACGCTGCAGGTTATAATCAAAAACTACAAAATACCGGTATAGTCAAAAGGAGCAGGGGTGCAGGACGATGGAGAAAATCAGGGCCGCAGTGGTTGGATTCGGCGGTATGGGCCGCCAGTACGTACAGATGCTTGATAACGGTGAAATCGATGGTATGGTACTCGCTGGAGTATGCTGCCGGAATGAAAAGGGGAAGAACGAGATTAGGACAGCTTATCCGGGAGTGTCGGTCTATCCGAATGTGGAGGCGATGTTTGGCTGTAAAGATGAATTTGACGCGGCAGTTGTTGTGACGCCTCACGCCACCCATGTCGAGATTGGAAAAATGGCGGCCGCTGCGGGAAAACATATTTTGCTGGATAAACCCGCAGGAATATCGACGAAGGAAGTGAAGGAACTGTTAGACGCGGCAGAGCGCGCAGGGGTCAGTCTGGGTATGATTTTTAATACGAGGATGAACCGCGTGTTTTTCCGGGCCAAGGAGATGATTGAGCGTGGAGAACTGGGACGGCTGAACCGTGCCGTGTGGATTTCCAATATCTGGTTCCGGACTCCGGCCTATCATAATTCTGCTTCCTGGCGCAGCACGTGGGCAGGGGAGCACGGAGGTCTTCTGATTAATCAGAGTCAGCATTTCCTCGATGTCTGGCAGTGGCTTTTTGGCATGCCGGATCACGTCCTGGCAACCGTGGAATGCGGAAAGTACAGCGATATTACGGTAGATGACAGTATGGATGTTCAGTTTTTCTATGACAATGGGCTTCACGGAACCTTTATTGCCTCCAGCGGGGAGTATCCGGGAGTCAACCGGCTGGAAATCTGGGGGACAAAGGGACGACTGTGCATCGAGGACAGCAGCCAGATACTTTTTGATGAAAATGTGGTGCCAACGGATGAATTCAGCAGCCGGAATCAGGAAATCTACGGGATGCCGGAACACCATGCTAGGGAGATTACGGTGGAGAAAAAGGGCGCTGAAGGGTATCAGAAGATCTTCCAGAATTTTACGGATCATTTGAGATATGGGGAACCGCTGCTTGCGACGGGGGAGGATGGACTGCGCGGGGTGATGATTGCGAATGGGGCGTATCTCTCCTCCTGGCTGAAGAAAAAGGTGGACTTCCCGATCGATGACGAGCGCTATGCAGCGATGCTGGAGGAGAAGGCAGCGGAAGAACGAAGGGCTGGGAAATAGTACGGTGGCTGCTTTCCAGTTAAGAGAAGAAAAAGGCCATCCGGGTTTGATGCAAATATCCTCTGAACAGGGCCGTGCATGAAGCTGTGATAGGATTAGAGGAGTTACGATCCTCAAAGATGATAACGGCCCGGAAAGAACTTGACAGCCTCATTAAAAATGTTTTATAATCAACCTCAACGGAAAGAGGCGCTGGTGCAGGGAAGAGTCCCTCTGCCAGCGTCTTTGTGCAACTGTTAAATTGAAAGGGAAAAGAGAGGGAAAGTGGACATGGTCAATGAAGTAATGAAGTTTATCACCAGCTATGACAAGGAAGTGGGCGAGGCCATTGAACTGGAGTGTGCGCGCCAGAGAAGAAACTTAGAGCTGATCGCGTCGGAGAATATTGTATCCGAGCCAGTCATGATGGCGATGGGAACCGTTCTCACCAACAAGTATGCGGAAGGTTATCCAGGAAAGCGTTACTATGGCGGCTGCGAGGACGTGGATATCGTGGAGAATATCGCTATCGAGCGTGCGAAGAAGCTGTTCGGCTGTGATTACGCCAATGTACAGCCGCATTCGGGCGCGCAGGCCAACATGGCGGCGTTTGTAGCCATGGTACAGCCGGGCGATACCGTGATGGGCATGAATTTGAACCACGGCGGTCATTTAACACATGGAAGTCCAGTCAACTTTTCCGGTCTCTATTTTAATATTGTTCCTTATGGTGTTAATGACGAGGGATTCATCGATTATGACGAGATGGAGCGGATCGCCATTGAAAACAAGCCGAAACTGATCATCGCAGGCGCAAGTGCTTACGGAAGAACGATTGATTTTAAGCGGTTCCGTGAGGTTGCCGATAAGGTGGGCGCTTATTTAATGGTCGATATGGCTCATATCGCGGGCCTGGTGGCAGCAGGACTTCATCCGAGTCCGATCCCGTACGCGGATGTCGTGACGACTACGACCCATAAGACTCTTCGCGGACCGAGAGGCGGAATGATTCTGGCGAATAAGGAAGCTGCTGAGAAATTTAATTTCAACAAGGCTATCTTCCCAGGTACCCAGGGCGGTCCTTTAGAGCATGTCATTGCAGGCAAGGCAGTATGCTTCGGGGAGGCACTTAAACCGGAATTTAAAGAGTATCAGGAGCAGGTAGTGAAGAACGCGAAAGCGCTGGCCGCGGCTCTTGTGAAGCAGGGCTTCAACATTCTGACCGGCGGTACGGATAATCATCTGATGTTAATCGACTTGCGCGGTATGGAAGTAACCGGTAAAGAGCTTCAGAACCGTTGTGACGAGGTTTATCTGACTCTGAACAAGAACGCGGTTCCGAACGATCCGAGAAGCCCATTCGTGACCTCCGGCGTCCGCGTCGGAACTCCGGCTGTAACGTCCAGAGGACTGAAGGAAGAGGATATGGAGAAGATTGCAGAATGCATCTGGCTGGCTGCGACTGATTTTGAGAACAAGGCAGACTATATCAGAGCGGAAGTGACGAAAATCTGTGAGAAATACCCGATTTATGAATAATCGGTATCTGATGAAAAAAGACAGATAAATGAGAGAGAGGCAGGCCGGAGGCGTGCGGGTTCCTGGAACGGGGATCTGTGTGGCTCCGGCCCGTTGTATTATGGGCATCAGGTTAACTGCCCGCTTGACATTCACCCTGGGCGAAGCTCTATACTTACGTTGTCACCGGGAAAACGGTTGTTAAGGAGGATAAAACGATGTTTAAAATCAACGAGGCGGCTGATATGCTGCATGTGAATCCAAACGCACTGCGTTTTTATGAAAAGAAGGGAATTATCGCACCACACAGGGATGAAAATAATTATCGAATGTATACAATGGATGATATTACAAGGATCCAGATGATACTGCTGTACCGGCATATGGGATTTTCCATAGAAATGATCCTGAAGCTGCTGGAGCAGGAGGAAAGTCCGGTCGATCTATTCTTCCGGCAGTATGATATTTTAAACCGCCATGTTCATTCCATGAGCCTGATCCGGAATTCCCTGGCAGGCTGCATCGACCGGATGCTGGAGGAGATGAGCGAACCGGAAGCGGAATGTACGGGTGCTGACACCTTAGTTTCTGCAGGCGCAGTTGCGGAATTGGAGAAAACCGCGGCGCTGCTGGCTGGCATGGGGAAGTGGGAGGACCGCTGGAATTTTGACAGCTCCGCCAGCCATTATGACGATATGGTAAGGCGTGGGGTAAATGGGCTTGCGTTTTACGAAAATTATGAAACGGTTTTAAATGAGACTGCACGTCTGGCTAAGGAACACGGGGGTATGATGGCGGAAATAGGAGTCGGCACGGGAGAACTGGCAGGACGGCGGCTTTCTGATTGTGATATTACGGGGATCGATCAGTCGGTGAATATGCTTAAGGAAGCAAAAAAGAAGTTTCCCAGACTGAAGGTGAAGCTGGGAACATTTTTGCAGCTTCCATTGGATTCCGGGAGTGTGGATACCGTGGTATCGTCCTATGCGTTCCACCATTGCAATGAGGAGGAGAAATTCCTGGCGGTCAGAGAGATGGTCCGGGTTTTGAAACCGGAAGGGCGTGTCGTGATAGCGGATCTGATGTTTGCCGATCAGGAGGCAATGCAGAAATTTGCAGAGCGCTGTTCTGACTCGGAACGGGAAGATTTGGAGGATGAGTATTTCGCATGCGTGGACCGGCTGGAGGTCATGTTGGAGGCGATGGGATTTGATGTCAGACATGAACAGGTGGACGCGTTAATATGGATTGTGAGCGGCGATCTGAAGGAAAAGGATCATCAGAAAGGACAATAGAGGGCGGGGCGGAGCAGCTGTGGTTATCTGCTGCAGCGGATTGAGATGGCGAAACTCTGTGCAGACTAACAATAAATAGTTTTGCATCAAACGTGGTAGTAATATATTAAAAATTACGGTAGAATGGATTTATAACAGCCAATGAGGCCGCGATGCAGTGAAAACGGTATAACCGGCGTTTGCAAAGAAGTGAGACGAGATGGGCAGATATCATGCAGTATGGAAATATGTATACGGAGCAGACCGTTATTTTTTGAGAAAATCAGCCTGCCTCACTCCGCTTTAAGCGAAAGCACATTTTAACAAAGTAAGCAAGGATTTTCCTATCCTCTAGGGTGGTGAGATGAATTGCCAGAAACAAATGAAACGACAGTGGTGGGGGGAGAGAAATCACTATCCTCCACTGCCATGAGGTCGATTATGCGCAAACATAATGTGCGGTCGTACTTCGACAATATACCTGGTGAGGAGTGAAACAAATGAAAAAAGTGGAGATAATGAGCATAGCTGTTTTTATTGTTACACTGTTAATTATGGGGATAAACATGTTTATCAGGCCTCTCTCGGACTGGCTTGTGAGAGTGGATGGGATTGTCATGCTGATCAGTGCAGCAGTCGTCGTTTACATGGCTGTCCAGAGTCATAATGAAAAAATATGATTTTTCATGTTTTCTGCCGGAAGCCGGACGTATTTCTGCGGAATGACAGAAGCCGGAAGGAATATGGCTGGCGGAACGCTCAGCAGGCCGGATCAGGCTGCGTATTCAGCACAGTGTTTTAACGAGAGGGAAAGGATTATGCATTTCATAGATGTCTGCGTTGCAAGTGCATTCAGCAAAAACAACAGGGGAGGCAATCAGGCCGGTGTAGTATTACAGGGAGCCAGTTTAAACAGGAAAGAAAAAATGAGGACAGCACATCAGCTGGGATACTCTGAAACCGCCTTCCTTTCTCAGTCAGAGCTGGCAGATTACAAATTGGAATATTTTACACCGACGGGGGAAGTTCCATTGTGTGGACATGCGACAATTGCAGCGTTTGTTGTTTTAAATTATTTCGGACAGTTGAAAAAGTGTGAGTATACGATAGAGACGAAGTCAGGAATATTGAGCATAGCAGTTAAAGACGGCGGGGTAATTTTTATGCAGCAGAATACCCCGGAATTTTACGAAACGCTGGAATTGGCTGACGTTGTGGACTGTCTCGGTTTCAACGCAGACACCGCTCCCGGGAATCTGCCTGTTCAGATTGTATCAACAGGTTTAAGGGATATCATCGTTCCGGTTGAGAATCCGTTGGTATTGGAGACTATGGTTCCTGATTTTGCTGCTGTATCAAAACTCAGCCAGAAATGGAACTGCGTTGGGATTCATGCATTTTCTCTTGTGGAAGATGGAAAACTAACTGCTGTATGCAGAAATTTTGCACCCCTGTATGGAATTGACGAGGAATCTGCAACCGGAACTTCCTGTTGTGCGCTGGCCTGTTATCTGTATCAATACGGGGTGAAGCGAAATCAGTATGTGTTTGAACAGGGACACAGCTTAAATCGTATATCGGAACTGTATGTTTCTGTGAATGCCGGCGATGATACTGTTGACGGCGTTTGGATAGGCGGTTGCGGATATCTGGAATCACTGAAAACGATTGAAGTGGAATGAAAATGGGATTGATGCGGCGGGAAGGTGAATACTCCCGGGAAAGGAAACGGATATGGCAGCAGGTTTCATGCTTACGGTAACACTCTGTCTTCTGATTCTGTCTGCCGCTGTGTTGTTTGTCTTGATACAGCTTGTGAAACGGCGCGCAGCTGCGGCGATTGAGGATATTATGGGAGTGGAGGAAGGTGAATGTGTCCCCAAACTGGAACAGGTACGGCTTCTGAAAGAATTGGGGATATCCATTGTTCCGGAAGAGGGGGAACAGGAGTTTATCCTTGGGCTGACACCTTCTGAAAATGAGTATCTGGCCAGTCATCCGTACTACGGCTTCTGTATTCTGGCCGGAAGCAGGAATGCTCTGAACTGTGTCTTCTCCACCGGAGACAGGGAATGCATCTACCAGTGGGATTCTTATGGAAAGATTTTAAAGGGACTTAAGGCAGTTTCCGGACTGCCGTTTGAGGAAATCAGCGGAATGGAGCGTTATGCGGTTACATTCCGGCTAAACGGACGTGATTACAGTTGGAAGGCCAGGAAGAACGGTGACTGGATGGATACCGGAATGGCAGGATATTTAAACCGGATTCTGGACCGGCAGAACTGTTTTGGAGACCGGAGGTTTTATCTGGATAACAGCCATGAAGCGCCATTGTATTTATATGCCTCCGGAGCCATGGCGGACGAGGTTAACAGGAAAACAGGCCTTAAGTTCCGGCCGGCACGGACGGCTCATTCCCACTAAGGCAAAAGAGGAGGATGGAAGTGGGATCAGAAAAATCCGACACAGCAGAGATGGAATATGGAATGGTTAAGAGCAGAAGAATAAAAAAACGGTTAAAACTTGCAGGAGCGGTTTGCGGAGAACTGGGAAGCGGCGAAAAAGACGGAACTGAGGATCGGCGCATACCATTTTTTCAGTTTTGACAGCCCCGGAGAGAGTCAGCTGAAACATTTTACTGAGACAGTACCGGCCTTTGATAAAATGCTGCCTCCGGTGGTCGACTTCGAATTTTATGGCGATAAGAAAGTTAATCCTCCTGATCAAGAGGCGGTTTGTACACAGCTGGAGGTGATGCTGCAAGGGCTTGAAGCGTATTATGGCGTAAAACCGGTGATCTATGCGACGGAAGATACTTTGCAGTTTTATCTGGAAGGGCGATTTGAGGAGTATCCCCTCTGGATCAGAAACGTGGTAAAGAAGCCGGATACCGGTAACCGCGACTGGCTGTTCTGGCAGTATACGAACCGGAAGCGGCTGGATGGATACGAGGGAGATGAGACGTATATCGATGTCAATGTGTTTTGCGGCAGCCGGGCCGATTGGGAGCTCTGGTCAGGGAATTTTAAAATGGAGTGAAATTTACAGGATGGGCTGTGAATGTTTCCGCTATGAGCCGCAGTCCGGCAGCGACGGCCGGTATCAGACGGTTCTGGAAGTACAGGAGAGAGTAAGCAATGGATAAGAAAAACGATAAAATGAAGAAAATGAGTGTATTTTTAAGTCTGGTTCTCCGTCATCAGCCCGATGCGGTCGGCATTACGCTGGATGAACACGGATGGGCTGATGTGGAGGCACTGATCGAGGGATTTCAGAAGACGGGAAGGCCTCTGGATCTGGAGATGCTGAAGGAGATTGTGAGGACGGATGAAAAGGGGCGTTACAGCATGAGTGAGGATGGAACGCTGATCCGGGCAAATCAGGGACACAGTATTCCGGTGGATGTGGAGCTTAAGGAAACCAAACCGCCCAAAGTGCTGTTTCATGGAACAGCAGAGCGATTTCTTCCCTCCATTATGACACAGGGATTAAAATCCATGAGCCGGCTGTATGTCCATTTGTCGGCGGATTATGATACCGCGGTAAAGGTTGGGAAAAGGCATGGAAAACCGGTGGTACTGAGCGTCGATGCGGAAAGAATGGCGAGAGACGGAGCGGTATTTTATCTGTCTGAAAACGGGGTGTGGCTGACCGGACCGGTGGACAGCAGATATCTGGAAGTCATGGCCGGAGAATGAAGAAGGAGACAACATGGAGAGATGGATGGTGACAGGAACAAACGGATTTTTAGGCTCCAGGATTATGGAATATTATCAGGATAAATACGAAATAACAGGGGCAAACCACGGAAATCTGGATATCACGGACGAGGGGGCGGTGACGTCATTTGTGAAGAAGGCCAGGCCGCGGCTGGTCATTCATTGCGCGGCCATATCCAATACCGGAACGTGCCAGGAAAATCCGGGGTTATCGGAGGCTGTCAACGTGAAAGGGGCCGTGAATCTGGCCAGAGCATGCCGGGAGACGGGAAGCTGTCTGATTTTTATGAGTTCGGATCAGATCTATGCGGGAAACCGGACCATGGAACCGGGGAAAGAGGAGAATACTCCGGAACCGGTCAATGTATACGGCCTTCACAAGCGGCAGGCTGAGGACGAAATCATGGCAATACTCCCGGAGGCAGTGTGTCTCCGCCTGCCGTGGATGTATGATTTCCCGTGGCGGGGGTTAAAGAGCAACAGCAATCTTCTGGGAAATCTGCTGAAGTCGCTGATTCATAACCGTCCACTGACGCTTCCTGTTTATGATTACCGGGGAATTACCTGGGCCATGGAGGTCGTGAAGCATGTGGAAGCGGCGGGAGCACTGCCCGGCGGTGTCTATAATTTTGGAGGAGGCAATACGCTTTCCACGTATGAGACGGCGGGAAAGGTGCTGTTGATGGTGACAGAAGGGGAGGACAGAAGCGGACTTCTCATTCCGGACCGGGAACGGTATGCCGGACAGCCCAGGAATCTTCTGATGGATACGGAAAAAATACGCGGCTTCGGGATTATATTTCCAGATACGGTGGAAGGATTTCAGAGATGTTTTGAGGAGAGTCCGGAATATATGCTGGGGATGATCCGGTAGCAGGACAATGGCTTTGCGCGGGAAAAAGGCAGCAGGACGGCGATGAGGGCAGGCGCTGGCGGAAAAGTGACTGAACATCACGGTGAATCCTCATGGAAAAGTCAAAAAATGTAGAAAAACAGCGGAAAACAGAAGAATTGATTGTCAAAGCCGGAGAGAGTATGATATACTTTTTGCGGCTTTGTGTCTGTGGGTCGTAAGACAGCGCGAAGCCGGATGCGGAATATTGCATTGTGAAGCTGCAAAAGAGGGAAAGCTTTGGAGTCAGGAGGAAATTCTGGTGGTAAGGTTTAAAAATTACGTAAAGGCAGGAAGCCTTTCAGAGGCCTACGAACTGAATCAGAAAAAGAGCAGTATTGTAGGCGGCGGTATGATGTGGCTGAAGCTTCAGAACCGCGTGAAAATGACACTGATCGATTTGTCGGGACTGGGGCTCGATACGATCGAGGATACGGAAGAGGAATTCCGGATCGGCTGCATGTGCACTCTGCGCATGCTGGAGACACATGAAGGACTGAATACATATTTTCAGGGAGTTTTTAAGGAGTGCACGCGGGCGATCGTGGGCGTTCAGTTTCGGAACGGGGCGACTGTCGGAGGCAGTGTGTTCGGAAGATTTGGCTTTTCCGATATCATGACCTGTCTGATGGCGCTCGATACGTATGTGGAGCTCTATCAGGGCGGTGTCGTGTCCCTGAAAGAGTTTAACCACATGAAATACGACCGCGATATTCTGGTGCGCATTATCATAAAGAAAGACGGCAGAAGGGCTGCTTACGCGGCTCAGAGGCGGTCTGGGACTGATTTTCCGCTGATTGCCTGCTGTGTGGCGGAAAAAGAGGGGACATGGTACGTATCGGCAGGAGCCAGGCCTTCCAGAGCGGAGGTGGTGGAAGCCGCGGCAGTGGACGGAAGAGTGGACTGCCGCGCTGTGGCGGAGCGTTTCCGGTTCGGAGACAATACGAGAGGAAGCGCCGAATACCGGAAGCATCTGACGGAAGTTTACACAGGGCGGCTGATCAAGCTGCTCGGAGGGGAGGTATAGACCGTGGAGATAGAATTTACGTTAAATGGAAAAGTGACCTATGCGGAGATTAAGGACGATACGTCCCTCTTCGATTTACTCAGGGCCAAAGGGTGCTACAGTGTAAAATGCGGCTGTGAGACGGAAAACTGCGGCCTGTGCACCGTTCTGGTCGATGGGAAATCGGTGCTCTCCTGCTCCATGCTGGCGGCCCGTGTGAATGACCGGGATGTGGTGACGCTGGAAGGCGTTCAGAAGGAAGCGGAAGAGTTTGGAATGTTTCTGGCCGGAGAGGGAGCAGAACAGTGTGGATTCTGCAGCCCGGGCCTGATCATGAATGTGCTTGCAATGGAAAAGGAACTGAACCATCCGGGAGAGGACGAGATCAAAGAGTATCTGGCAGGCAATCTCTGCCGGTGCAGTGGTTATATGGGGCAGATGAGGGCCATCAGAAAGTATCTGGCGAGGGGAGGAGAAGCGAGATGAATATGGAAATGCATGCGGTAAATTCCCCCGTTATCAAGGTGGATGCAAAGGCGCTGGTAACAGGTAAGCCTGTCTATACGGATGATTTAGCGCCGAAGGACAGCCTGATTGTCAAGGTGCTTCGGAGTCCTCACGCTCATGCGCTGATTCGGGAAATCGATGTGAAGGCTGCCTCCGAGGTGGACGGGATCGCCTGTGTACTGACTTATAAGGATGTGCCGGATCAGCGTTTTACCATGGCGGGGCAGACGTATCCGGAGCCCAGCCCCTATGACAGGCTGATTCTGGATCAGAGGCTGCGTTTTGCAGGCGATGCGGCTGCGATCGTGGCGGGAGAGACAGAGGAGGCGGTGGACCGCGCTCTCCGCCTGATTAAGGTGGAATATGAGGTGCTGGAACCTGTTCTCGACTTCCGGCAGGCAAAGGACAGTGAGATTCTGGTTCATCCGGAGGATAACTGGAAGAGTCTCTGCCCGGTAGGCGCGGATAACAGACGCAATCTGTGTGCCTGCGGCGGCGAGGAAAACGGCGATGTGGACGGCACACTGGAGAAATGCGAGGTTGTGATCGACCGCGTCTATCATACCAAGGCGAATCAGCAGGCGATGATGGAGACGTTCCGTGCATATACGTATCTGGATACATACGGCCGCTTAAATGTGGTGGCCTCCACCCAGATTCCGTTTCATGTGAGAAGAATTCTTGCCCATGCGCTCGACATTCCCAAATCCATGGTGCGTGTGATCAAGCCGAGAATCGGAGGCGGATTCGGAGCGAAGCAGACCGTGGTGGCGGAAGTTTACCCGGCGATCGTGACGATGAAGACGGGAAGGGCGGCAAAGATGGTCTATACCCGCTATGAATCGCAGATCGCCTCATCTCCGCGCCATGAGATGGAGATTCATGTACGTCTGGGGGCGGACGCGGAAGGAACGATCAAGGCGATTGATGTCTACACTTTATCCAATACGGGTGCGTATGGAGAACACGGTCCGACAACGGTAGGCCTTTCCGGCCATAAATCCATTCCGCTTTACCGGACTCCGGAAGCGTTCCGGTTCCGTTACGATGTGGTCTATACGAATGTCATGTCCTCCGGTGCTTACCGCGGATATGGAGCGACACAGGGAATATTTGCAGTGGAATCAGCGGTTAATGAACTCGCTGCCGCGCTTCACATGGACCCGGTGGCACTGCGGGAGAAGAACATGGTGAAGGAAGGCGACGTAATGCCTGCCTACTACGGAGAGAAGTTAAACAGCTGTGCGTTGGACCGCTGTATGGCGAGAGCGAAGGAAATGATCGGATGGGATCAGAAATTCCCGCGTGTGGACATGGGAAATGGTAAGGTTCGCGGAGTCGGCGTCGCCATGGCCATGCAGGGCTCATCCATTTCCAATGTCGATGTGGGCTCTGTAGAAATCCGCGTGAATGATGACGGTTTCTATACCCTGATGATCGGGGCTTCCGATATGGGGACCGGTTGTGACACGATTCTTGCGCAGATGGCAGCAGACTGTCTGGAATGTGACATGGATCAGATCGTCGTGCACGGTACTGATACAGACGTATCCCCCTATGATTCCGGCTCTTATGCCTCCAGTACTACGTATCTGACTGGTATGGCGGTGGTGCGGGCCTGTGAGGAATTGAGACGGAAAATTGTGGATAAAGGCGCGGAATATTTGAACTGCTGTGGAGAAACACTGGAATTTGACGGTAAACGGGTTTATCAGCCGGATGGAGAGTTGGAAATATCCTTAAAAGATATCGGAAACCGCGTTATGTGCTTTAATGAGAAAATGCTGTCAGCCGGTTACACCCACACATCTCCGGTATCCCCGCCTCCGTTCATGGTGGGAATGGCCGAGGTGGAAGTCGATACGGAGACGGGAGACGTCAGGCTGATTGATTATGCGGCCGTCGTTGACTGCGGAACCGTGATTAATCCGAATCTGGCCAGAGTTCAGACGGAGGGCGGAATCGCCCAGGGAATCGGCATGGCGCTCTATGAGGATATTACCTATACAGAGAAGGGAAGACTGATTGAGAATTCTCTCATGCAGTATAAGCTTCCGACCAGACTCGATGTGGGGAATGTCCGGGTGGAATTTGAGAGCAGCTATGAGCCGACCGGCCCGTTTGGAGCGAAGTCCATCGGTGAGATTGTGATTAATACTCCGTCACCGGCCATCGCAGGCGCGGTGGCGAATGCGGTGGGCGTGCAGATACGGGAGCTGCCGATTACTGCTGAAAAGGTGTATAAAGGAATGCGTGAATTGTAAAATAAAAGAGAAGCCGGGGCGGAATATGAGAGGTTTTCCATGTTCCGGCCCGGTTTTTTGATTTTATTTTTGAAAAGTATGGCATGGAAATTTTCCGGTATCATAAAATCTGGTATGTGGCAAAAGGCAGCTTCAGTGTCAAAAACCCCGCCGTTAACGGCGGGGTTTTTGACTGATGATTGTGAATTCCTGAGTCTAGTTTAAAAGTCCTTTTTCTGTTAAAAAGTCTTTCGCAACCTCTTTTTCATCCTTCTGTTCTACTTCCACAGCATAGTTCATGGCGCGCATCTCATCGTCGGAGATCTGGCCGGTCAGCTTTTCCAGGGTTTCGCTCAGTTTTGGATATTTCTTTAAGGTATCCTGGCGGACTACAGTGGCGCCGTAATAAGTGGCGAAAATATGCTGGTCATCTTCAAGCAGGGATACATCAGCCACACTTAACTGGGCATCGGTGGTGTACGCATTGGTGACATCGATCTGCTTGTCGGCCATGGCCGTGTACTTTAAGGCGATATCGATATCCTTGACATCCTTAAAATTCATGTTATAGGCGGAAGCAAGATAGTTAAATCCATCTTCCCGTTCCATGTAGTCGGGATTCCCGCCGAATACCAGCTGATCGGATGCAGCAGCCAGATCCGAGAAGGTCTTAAGGGAATACTGGTCGGCAGCTTCCTTTCTGACAGCCAGGACGTAGGAATTCTGGAAGCCGTAGAGGCCGGTCCAGTGAAGCCCCATCTCTTCATAGCCCTTCTGGAGATTCGCGTAAAGAACATCGGGATCGTTCTCCTGTTCCTTCTTTAATACGGTGAGCCAGCCGGTTCCCGTGTATTCCGGATATAAATCAAAATCACCCTTTAACAGCGCCGGCTGAATGTTGGTGGTTCCGCCGCCGACCCCTTTGGTAATCTCTACTTTTACACCGAGATCATGCTCGATTAACTGGCCGATAATCTCGGTCAGAACATACTGCTCCGTCATGGGCTTGGATGCGATCTTTATGGTCCCCTGTTCCTTTTTTGCGCATCCGCCGAGAGACAGCGCCGCGATGGCTGCGGTACCTATGACTGCTGCAGCAGCTATTTTTTTCCATTTTTTCATTTCTGGATCCTCCTGTGATCGTTCTGTCATTTCTGCCCCTCAAGACTCACGGGGGCTCTATATAAACGCAGCGGCCTTTCCCTAACCGGCTACCAGCCGGCGGACAAAGTCCGTTGCAGGATGTTCTAAAAGTTCGGTGGGAGACCCGTCCTGAATGATGTTTCCGTGATCCATGACGAGGACACGGCTGCCAAGCTTTAATGCTTCCTTGATATCGTGTGTGACAAAGACGATGGTTCCGCCCAGTTCCTCGTGGATTCGAAGGATCTCCTCCTGAAGACGCCTGCGGGTGATCTCATCGACTGCGCCGAAGGGCTCGTCCATCAGGATGATCTTCGGTGAATTCATCAGCGCCCTGGCGATGCCCACTCTCTGACGCTGACCGCCGGACAGCTCGCTGGGATAGCGCTTCAGCATATCCGTATCCAGACCAACCGTCCCGGCAAGCTGCCGGGCACGGGCGGCGATGGCTGCTTTGTCCGGAGACTTATAGAGATTCGGTACGTAGCTGATATTCTTTTCAATCGTCATGTGGGGGAAGAGGCCGATCTCCTGGATGACGTAGCCGATGCCGCGACGGAGTTCATTGATATCCGTCCGGGATATATCCGTGCCGTTGATGGTCACGGTTCCCTGCTCCGGTGTCAGCAGGCCGTTCATCAGCTTCAGCGCAGTGGTCTTGCCGCAGCCGGAGCTGCCGATCATGGTTAAAAATGTGCCCTGTTCCACACTTAAGTTAAAATGTTCCAGGATCCTGTTGGGTCCATAGGACATGGTGATATCCTTTAATTCGATGACGTTCATACGATAATCCTCCTTACGGCCATCTCCTTTATGGAGCCAGATGCCACTTCTTCCGAATATGACGTTCAATATAAGCCACCAGCTGATCGGAGGCCAGTGCCACGATGGCGATTAAGATACTGCCGGCATACGTCATGGCGGCGTTGTTCGTGGTGATGCCGCGGTAGATGGCCACCCCTAAGCCGCCTGCCCCGATGTAGGAGGCGATACCGCTGAGTGAAATCGTCATGACTACCATACTGCGGAGTCCCGCTACGATGACAGGAAGCGCCAGCGGAAGCTTGACCTTGTAAAGAATCTGCCAGGGCGTGCTTCCCATGCCCTTTGCCACCTCGATGGTGGAGGCTTCAATAGTGGTGATGCCGGTGTAGGTGTTCCGGACCATGGGCAGCAGCCCGTAGATGGTAAGCGCGATGGTGGCCGTCTTATTGCCGATGCCGGTAAACGGGATTAAAAAGCCCAGCATGGAGATGGAGGGAATCGTATAGGCCACGTTGATGATCCCGATGATCCATGTGGCGAATTTCCTGTGTTCACTGATTAAAATACCGAGAAACAGGCCGATGGTACCCGAAATAAGAATCGCTGTCGATGCAATCTTTATATGCTGGAGAATCAGCTCCTGGAAGAACGGCCAGCGTTCCACATAGAGAGAAAAAATTCCGTGAATCATGAGATAGACCTCCGTTTGTCGTTGGTATGAGTCCTGTATGCAGCAGAACACACGTTCTAAGTATTATACTACAAAAGTGGTGGGGAAGCAACCAGATTCTGGAAAAAATAACAGGATGAAAAATGAGGTCTGCCGGATTGGCAGACCCCGTTTCTATTTAGAAAAGAGTGCTTGTGATGGCGGAATTTCGTTATTCTTTTTCATAACCTTCATAGGTGACAATACCCTGCTTATTGGTGCTGAAGTACTTGTCGTCACCGTTCTTTAAGTTCTTTTTGCCTTTGGCAAGTTTTCCGGAGGTACCGATTAAGTAATCCTTGCCGTCATATTCGACAACTTCGTATTTTGCGTCACGGTCAGCCTTCAGCAGGCGGCCCTTGATGTAGATGGAATCGTCGTAGATACCGTTGTAGCCGGCGCCCTTGTCACTGCCGGACTTGCGGAAGTTGTAGGTGTATTTCTCACCGTCGATATCGATCGTGGTCTTGCCGGTAGCCATAACGCCTTCCTTAGGAGAATCTCCGAAGTAGTAAACGTCACGCTCGTCGTCGGTATCCGGAAGGTCGCTTTCTGACTCGATCTCTTCATAGGTCTCGATCTTCTTGTTGTCATCGAAGGTCAGCATATAGAGGCCGTGAAGCATTTCGCCCTTTTCGTTGAATGCGTAGCGGTAATTGTTGATTGTCTTAATCTGGCTCTTAACGAGTTCGCCGTTATTCTGGGCGTAGAACCAGTATTCGGTGCCGTCGTCGTAAGCTTCAGGATCTACTTCGACGCCTGGGATAGTCTTAAACCAGCCCTTTGCCAGCCAGCACTGCTCAGGCAGGTTGTAATATAAGTTGCTTCCGCTTGCAGCTGAGGTAGAAGCCTTGGCGTACCATTCAGATTCTGCCGCACCGTTTTCGTTGAAGCGGTACTTGAGACCGTTGATGGTTTTTGTGGTCTCTTTTGTTTTCTTGCCGTTAGAGCCGAAGTAGAACCAGTAGGTTCCGTTGAAATTATCGTCTTCCGTGTCGGGATCCTCTACTTCCTGCAGGCTCCATGCGTTGATGACCTGCGCACCGTCGTCAGAGTTGCCGCAGTAGTATACGCCCTCTCTCCATGCATCATCACCGGTGATTCGTTCGGAATCCTCGCCGACCCAGCCGAAGAGCATTCTTCCTTCTGAGTCAAATGCATATTTTTTCCATTCTCCATTGGCCTTGCGGATCGACTTAAACGAGGTCTTTCCGGAACTGGAGGCCTTGTAGGCTTTTCCATTGTTCTGGAAGTAATACCAGTAGGTATCCGGTGAATCTTCCTCTTCATAATCAGAAGCGATTTCACGCCATTCGTTGGAAACCATGGCGCCTACGGAGTTGACGTAGTAATAGTTGTCGTCATCCTCAATCAGGCTGCTTTTTGCCATGTCTCCGTTGGAGTCGAGATAAAACCAGTTGTCACCCGACTTCTTCCAGGAATCGGTAACTCTGTTTCCGCTGGAATCTAAATAGACCCAGTTGTCGCCTTCCATGGACCAGCCCTGGGCTGCGAATGCTGTCATAGATGCGCCTATGGTTAAGAGCGCGGCAGCGCATGGAATAATCCATTTTTTCATCTGTCTCTTCATAAATTAATTTCCCCTTTCAAATGAAAATCATATCCTTTCATCAGCGCTCCTGCTGATAACACGACTTTAAACCATGGACTTACTCCAAGGTCAAGCGGAGTAAAAAAGGCGTAAGAATGCGTAAGAAAATAAGAGAAAATTAAGGGAAATGAAGCTTGACACTGGAGCTGCTCCATCGTTTAAAATAAATGTTTTTTCTTTCTTCCTGCCGGTCTGGTTCCAGAATTCTCTCCATAAAATTCTAGTTCCTTTGTGTTAAGATAGATTTATAATCATGATGTCACTTACTAACCGTCATTTGTTGAAATCGACATCTTATTGTCAGATTATTATAATAATGATACAGGAGACAGGCAGGGCTGCAACAGAGAGGAAAATAATATGTACACAAAAACATTTCAGGTTGTCCAATACCTGGCAGACACTCTGGAGAGTTATGTCACCTCCGGACAGCTGGGAGCCCATCTTGGAGTCAGCAGCAGGATGATTCTTCGCTATATCAAAGAAGCAGAAGCTCTGGGAAAGGAAAACGGTTTTGAAATCCGTTCCTATAAGGGAAGGGGGTATCAGATAAAAATTACAGATCAGGCGCGCTGCCGGACATTTTTTAAGGATATGGGAAGCCATGCAGGCAGTCAGGGGGATGAGCTGATTCGTGAAATGGTGAGACGTATCCTGATCAGTGACGGATGCAAGATGGAGGAGCTGGAAGAGCTGTTTCATTACAGCCGGTCCAGTATGTCCAGAATTACAACGCTGTCGAATTCCTATCTGGAGAATTTCGGCCTGGAGCTGTTCAGTAAAGCCTATACGGGACTCTACATCAGCGGAAATGAAATCAGCATCCGGGACTGCATGTATCATCTGCTGGAGAAGGCAGGGGATGAAAAGATCTGGGACTCTCTGGACATCCGGGAAGTACCGGAGAAAGACATCAGAAAATGGATCGGCAGATGCCTAAAAAAATACGGAATATCCGCAAAGGAAAAGGAAGAACAACAGTTTTTCAAATACCTGGCCATCACCATCAAGCGAATCTCTCTCGGAAAGGAGATTTATTTCGGCTATCTGGCTCATCTGGACGGAAAAGAACCGTTTAAGGAGCAAATGAAGACGACGCGATTTCTGCTGAAGAAGTACTTTCCGAAAAACAGGCTGGAAGGGGAGTGCATGTATTTAACCCTGATCTGGATGCAGACCCTTGGCGGAAACTGCCGGTTCAACCAGATTGATGAACACAATCTCATGTTTTTCCATGGCCTGGTTATGAAGGGGATGAAAAAAATCCGGAATAACTACGGTGTGGATTTGAGCGGCGATGAAGCGCTGGTCAACGGTCTGATCCTCCATGTGGCATCCAGCTACGGGAAGTATCTGGTACATATGGAGACGGAGAATCCGTTCTATGAGGAACTTCAGAAAATATACCCCACTGCTTACTACTATGCCATTGAACTGGCGGAATGTATTACGGAGTATACAAAACAGAATCTCTCTGTTGGAGAACTGGGATTTCTCACCATGTATTTTGCGTCTTCCCTGGAGCAGGAGAATAAAATCCGTAAGTTTAAGACCGCTTTCATCAGTGAAACCATGCCGGGAGCGGCACGCCTCTTAAAGAGCCGGCTGGAACAGATCTATGCCGGACTGGAAGTCCTGGACATCGGAGAGGCAGGGGAAGGAAATGCGCTGCCGGAGGAGGCGGATTTTTATATCACGATGCTTCCCACCGGCAGGGAGAACGTCCTGGGAAAGGAAGTGGTTACCGTCAGTCCGTTTCTGAATGAAAAGGACCAGATGAGGATCAATGCGGCCCTGACGCGGTTGAAAAGGAGCGGTAGTCTGGAATCCCTGTGCGGGAGGGACAGCTTTTTTCTGTGGGATAAGCCTGTAAGAAAAAAAGGAGTGCTTACGAGAATCTGTGATCTGATGATTGAGCAGGGGAGGCTTAAGGAAGAAGAAAAGAATGCCGTTATGAAGCGGGAAAGTCTGGTATCGACAGAGATATCGCCGTTTGCGGCGCTGCCTCACTGCCTGATTGACGGAGAGAGCTTTTTTGTATTCGTACTGATGAAAAACCCTGTTCCATGGGGAAAGGCCAATGTGAAGCTTGTGATTCTGGGCTGCTTTAAAAGAGGAGATGAAAAAATCAAGGAAGTGCTGGAACGGTTGTTCCTGATGGTATCGGATGAACAGTGGATCAATAAACTGGCCGGCAGTAAATGCTATGAAGAATTTGTTACATATTTAAAGGAATTTGATGGAGGGTACTTATGCTGACAGACATATTGACAAAGGACGTAGTCCGGCTGGATGTGGAAGGACTTACAACACCGGAGGAAGTAATTCATTTTAGCGGTCAGCTATTAGTGAACAGCGGGAAAGTGAAGGAAACTTATATTGTAAAAATGGAAGAGGCATTCCATGACCTGGGTCCATATATGGTTATGGCACCGGGCATTGCAATGCCTCATGCGAGACCATCGGGAGATGTGTCTGAGCCCTGCATCAGCTTCATCAGGCTCAAAGATCCTGTATCGTTTCATCACCCCTTTAATGATCCGGTAAAACTTGTATTTACACTGGGCGGTGTGGAAAATGACAGCCATCTGGCGTTACTTCAGGAACTGGGGAGATTTCTGGAGGATGATAAGGTCAGAGAACGTCTTTTAACAATCACTTCCTATGAGGAACTGGAAAAATTAACCGAAAAGGAGAGTTTATGAGAGTTATAACAGTGTGTGGAATGGGATTTGGAACCAGCCTTATGCTTCTGATGACCATAAAGGATATCGGGAAGAAGCATCATGTGACAGTGGAAGGGGAAGCAGTGGATTTAGGCTCTTATAAAGGAAAGACCTGTGATCTGATTGCGGCTTCCTCGGAGATCGCGAAACAGATCGTGGCCGATGTGCCCGTTCTGCCGGTTACAAATTTACTTGATAAAAAGGGGATTGAGGAATTGATTCTTCCTTATATGAAATAACCTGTGAAATGACTGCGGAAAGATAAAAGGAGAAGAACAGTATGATAAAATTTTTAGTTGATTTCTTAAGCCAGCCTACGGTTGTATTAGGCCTTGTAGCGATGATCGGTCTGATCGCCATGAAAAACAGCGTATCAGACGTTATTTCAGGAACCTTTAAGACAATTTTGGGATTTCTGATACTGAGCGCGGGATCAAATGTCATTGTGGGGGCCCTGGTTCCGTTCAGTTCCATGTTTAACAGTGCTTTCGGCATGGCGGGGATCGTGCCCGAGGATAATTCCCTGGTAGCAGCAGTACAGACAGTATTGGGATTTGAGACTCCTCTCATCATGTTGTTCTCATTCTTAATCAACCTGCTGCTGGCGCGTATTACGCCCTTTAAGTACATTTTCCTGACTGGCCACATGATGTTTTCCTTTGCGGGAACTATGGCAATCGTTCTGGACCAGATGGGGATCCGGGGCTGGGAGGCTGTGGCCATCGGCTCAGTCGTCCAGGGAATTTCCATGATTGTATTTCCGGCTATTGCCCAGCCATTTGTCAGAAAGATTTTAAAGACGGATGAAGTGGCGTTTGGCTTCTGGGGAAGCTCCCTTGTCTGTCTCAGTGGATTTGTCGGCGGCCTGTTCGGGAAAAAAGACCGTGACCCGGAGCAGGATACGTGGGAAAAGGTCCATGTATCCGAAAAATTTAATTTTCTGAAGGACATGTCAATTCTTATGGCTATTGTCATGATTGTCGTGTACATCCTGACCGCACTGATTGCAGGCCGCGAGACGGTGACGGCGCTGTCCGGCGGACAGAACTACATCATCTATACCCTGATCCAGGCTCTCACCTTTGTGGCGGGCGTACTCGTCCTCTTACAGGGGGTCCGCATGTTCTTAGGTGAAATTATTCCCGCATTTAAGGGCATCAGTGAGAAGCTGGTTCCCGGAGCCAGACCGGCTCTCGACATCCCGATTTTCTACAGCGTCGGACCGATGGCGACCACGGTTGGTTTCCTGGCGGCGATGGTGGGCGGTATCATCAGCACCATGATTACGACCAGGATGAACGTAGTCGTGCTTCCGGGAGTGATCGGCCTCTTCTTCATGGGCGGCGCGGCAGGCGTGTTCGGCGATAAATTAGGCGGCAAAAAGGGCGCTGTGGCAGCAGGCCTCTTCCTCGGTGTTTTCTTCACGCTGATTGTGGCGGCTGCATACCCCTTCGTCAATGTAGGTGCTTACGGAGTGGAAGGCTTATGGTTTGCTTCGACGGATGCCATTATTGTGTCGGTGCTGATGCGCCTTGTGGGCATGGTGTTTGGAGTCCCGCTGTAATTTAGAACGCAGTACTGCTGTATGGAAAGAACTTAAATTTGGAAAAAAGGACTTGGAAAGAAGGTCGCAGAATGGAAAAATTTGCAAGAACAGTTTTAGGTGACATAAAGGGAGAGGATATGGGATTTACTTATCCTCATGAGCATCTCCACGCGGTTCCGCCGCCATGCCAGAAGGACAGGGATTTAGAGCTGAGCAGCTATGAAAACAGCGTGCAGGAGCTGTTTCATTTCAAGGAAGTCGGGGGAAGCACCCTGGTGGAGGCCTCTACGCTGGACTATGGCAGAGACTTAAAGGTTCTGAAACGGATGGCACAGGAGACAGGGGTCCATATTATCGCAACCACTGGTTTCAATAAGCATATCTACTACCCGCCGTGGGTGGCGGAAACGTCTATGGAAGAGATCGCGGGCATGCTGGCAAAGGATGTGATGGAAGGGGGCGACGGATCGGATGCGAGAGCCGGCTTCATCAAAATCGGCACTTATTACAATATGATTCATCCGCTGGAGAAGAAGACGGCAATTGCGGCGGCAACCGCCCAGAAACTCTGCAATGCACCGATCTGGGGCCATACGGAGGCCGGCACCATGGGAATGGAGGTGCTGGACATCCTGGAAAATGAGGGCGTGGATTTAACCACTGTGGCCCTGGGCCATCTGGACCGCAATCCGGACGAGTACTATCTTCTTAAGCTGGCCGACCGGGGAATCTATATTCAGTTTGACGGACCCGGAAAGGTGAAATACCATCCCGATTCCACGAGAGTAGCCCTCATCCGCTCCCTGATCGGGCATGGTTACGGCAGGCAGCTGCTGATATCCGGAGATATGGGACGCGCCTCCTATTTAGAGGCTTACGGCGGAGGTCCGGGATTCCGCTTTATCAGGACAAAATTTATCGCCCGTCTTCTGGACGAGGGAATCAGCCAGCAGGATATTGACACGATCTTTATCGAGAACCCGAAACGGTGGCTGGCCGTATTTTAAGGAGGACGCACATGATTGAATCTATAAGGCTCATGGCAATTATCCGGGATGTGGAGCCCGTTTATGCGGCTCCGATTGCAGAGACGCTGTTGAGTGAAGGAATCACCGGTATTGAAGTATCCTTAAGCGACCCGGAAAAGGGATTTGGCTGCATCGAGCAGATTCAGAAGAAGTATTCACCGGGCGGAATCTGCTTAGGGGCAGGGACGGTTACAAAGAAAGAGGAGGTGGACCGGCTGGCGGCCATGAAAATCCCTTTCTTTTTAACGCCGGGCTACGATGACGATCTGGTGGCTTACGGCCTTTCAAAGGGGCTGGAGGTTCTGCCCGGTGTTCTGACGCCGGGAGACGTCCAGAAGGCGCTTAACAGAGGCGTCAGGCGTCTCAAGCTGTTTCCGGCCGATGCCTTTGGAATGTCTTATATTAAAAGTCTGAAGGGACCTTTTCCGCAGGCAGAGTTTGTGGCTGTGGGAGGTGTGAATGAGACTAATGTGTCCCAGTTTCTGAAGGCAGGTTTTGTCGGCGCGGCCGCCGGCAGCAATCTGGTGCCAAGAGGAGCGGCAGATGGGGATCTGGAGCTGATCCGGCAGAAAGCCCGGCTGTACGTCCAGGCAATGAAAAGGGAGGTATAAAGCGATGGCATTTATCGTCCAGAATATGACCTGGCCCATGGTGAAAGAACGGCTGGAGGTGTGTTCCACCGCCATCGTACCCATAGGCTCCACGGAACAGCACGGCTATCACCTCCCTCTGGGAACCGACGTTTTCCTGGCGGAACATCTGGCACGGCTCATATCCGACCGTACCGGGGCGCTGGTATTTCCAACACTCAATTTCGGCTACTCCTGGGTATGGCGCGACCGGATTGGCACCGTATCCCTTCCTCAGGACCATTTGCAGCTTGTTTTAAAGGACATCGTGAAATCCGTGGAGCGGTACGGCGTGACGAAACTCGTCTTTTTAAACGGCCACGAGGCCAACGGCGCTTCCATGAAGTATGCGATCCGCGATATTCAGGATGATACCCCGGTAAAAGTTCTGGGAATGTTTTATCCTGGACTGCAGGCCATTTACGACAAATATATGGAGAGTCCCACCTGGGGAGGCATGTTCCATGCCTGCGAATTTGAGACGTCACTCATGCTGTCTGCCAGGGAGGAGCTGGTCCACATGGACTTAGCTCAGGCCGAGTATCCGGACAGGCCGCCCCTTTACGGGATGGACAATACCTCCATCGGCGACTTGAGTGTGTCCGGTACATACGGCGATCCCACGGCAGCGGCCAAGGATAAGGGGGACCGCATGTTTGAGGAGTTTGCCGCGAAAGCAGCGGAACTGATTACCGGGCAATAAAGAATAAGATGTGTAGCATCGAAAAAAAAGGCTGCAGCAGGGATTAAAAACTCTGCTGCGGCCTTCTTTTTATTTCGTATCCTGCACCCGCATATTCTTCTGCGCAGTAGACAGCATCAATTTAATTCTGTTTAACTGATTCACTTCACTCGCGCCGGGGTCGTAGTCCACAGCGATGATGTTGGAATTCGGATATGCCTTTCTGAGCTCTTTGATGACGCCCTTACCTACAATATGGTTCGGGAGGCACCCAAATGGCTGCGTGCAGACGATGTTGCCGACGCCGCTGTGGATAAGCTCCAGCATCTCTCCGGTTAAGAACCAGCCTTCGCCGGTCTGGTTGCCGATGGAGACGAAGTCTTTGGCCATTTCCGCCAGGTTCGCAATCCGGGCGGGGGCGGTAAAGTGTTTGCTCTTCATCAGCTCCCTGCGGGCGGCCTTGCGGAAATACTCCAGAAGGGAGATGCCCATGTTGCAGAGGCTGGCGCTCGATTTTTTTCCGCCTAAGTTGGCTGCCTTAAAGTTGCTGTTGTAGAAGCAGTATAACAGGAAGTCCATCAGATCGGGCATTACGGCCTCGGCACCCTCAGATTCCAGCAGCTCCACGATGTGGTTGTTGGCCAGCGGTGAGAACTTGACGAGGATTTCCCCGACGATTCCCACCTTCGGCTTCTGAAGTCCTGATATCCTGGGCAGCTCATCGAAATCCCGTACGATTCCCGAAATATTGCGGGAAAACTCCATCATGTTCGGAACGCGCTTCGATAAGGATTTGATGCACCGCGCCTTCCATTTCTGGTGAAGCGCATTGGCGGAGCCGGGCTCCTTCTCGTATGGCCTTGTGGCATAGAGCACCCTCATGAAAATGTCGCCGTAGACCACAGCCTGCATGGCTTTAGTAAGCAGCGGCAGCGTGATGGAAAAGCCGGGGTTCGTCTCCATGCCGTTGGCATTGACGGAGATGACCGGAATCTGTCCCATTCCGGCGCGCTCTAAGGCACGGCGGATAAAGCCGATATAGTTGGACGCGCGGCAGCCGCCTCCGGTCTGGCTCATGAAAATGGCCGTATGGTCTAAATCGTATTTGCCGGACAGCAGGGCGTCCATGATCTGGCCGACCACGATTAAGGACGGGTAGCAGGCGTCGTTGTTGACGTACTTTAATCCTGTGTCGATGGCGGAACGGTTGTCATTCTGCAGGACCTCCACTTGATAGCCGAAGGAGCGGATGGCCGGTTCGATTAAGTCAAAATGAATCGGCGACATCTGCGGGCAGAGGATGGTGTAGTCCTTCTTCATGTCCTTCGTAAACGTGATGCGGTGGTAGGCGCTGGAAACCACCTTCCGCTCATAGTGCTTCTTATCGCGTACGCGCAGGGCGGCAATGAGAGAGCGGATACGGATTCTGGCGGCCCCCAGGTTGTTGACCTCGTCGATCTTGAGCACTGTATAGATCTTTCCGGAGCCGGTTAAGATATCATTTACCTGGTCCGTGGTGACGGCATCGAGGCCGCATCCGAAGGAGTTTAACTGGATCAAATCCAGGTTATTCTGCGATTTTACGTAGCTTGCGGCGCGGTAGAGTCTGGTATGGTACATCCACTGGTCAGTGACCACCAAAGGCCGTTCGATCTCACCCAATTGGGAGATGGAGTCTTCTGTCAGAACCGCAAATCCGTAGGAGGTGATCAGTTCCGGGATACCGTGGTTGATCTCCGGGTCCACATGGTAGGGACGGCCCGCCAGTACGATGCCGCGGCGGTCGTTTTCTTTCATCCACTGAAGTGTTTCCTCGCCCTTTTTCTCCATGTCCCGGCGGGAAGCAAGAAGCTCCTCCCACGCCTTGTGGGCGGCTTCCTTCACCTCATCGGCGGGAATCTGGAACTCTTCGTTAAAGACTTCAATCAGCCGCTTCGTCAGCACCTCTTCGTTGGTAAACGCCATAAAAGGATTGAGGAAACGAACGTTTTCCGTATCCAGCTCCTCCACGTTGTTTTTGATATTCTCGGCGTAGGACGTGACGATCGGACAGTTGAAATGGTTGCCGGCGTCAGGCGTCTCATTGCGCTCGTAGGGAATGCAGGGATAAAAAATCGTCTTAATCCCCTGCTTGATCAGCCATTCGATATGGCCGTGGGTGATCTTGGCCGGGTAGCATTCCGATTCGCTGGGGATAGATTCGATTCCCAGTTCGTATATTTTCCTGGTGGACTGCGGAGAAAGGACCGTGCGGAACTTCAGCTCCTTTAAAAAGACAGCCCAGAAGGGGTAGTTTTCATACATGTTGAGTACCCGGGGGATTCCCAGGACGCCTCTGGAGGCTAAATCCGCGCTCAGCGGCTCGTAGTCGAACATGCGGTGATTCTTGTAATCAAACAAGTTTGGGATTTCCCTCTTGGCGCGCTCCTTGCCTAACCCTCTTTCACAGCGGTTGCCGGTGATGAACTGCCGCCCGCCGTCGAACCGGTTGATCGTCAGAACGCAGCTGTTGGTGCAGCCCTTGCAGCGCGTCATGGAGGTCTCGTAGTGGAGACTTAAAATCTTTTCCATACTCAGCATGGACGTGGCTTTCGTCTCATCGTACCGTTCCCTGGCAATCAGCGCAGCTCCGAAGGCGCCCATGATGCCCGCAATGTCGGGTCGTACCGCGTTGCACTCAGCGATCTTCTCAAAACTTCGTAATACTGCGTCATTGTAAAAGGTGCCGCCCTGAACGACGACGTGTTCTCCTAAATCGGAGGCGCTGGTGATCTTGATTACCTTAAATAAGGCGTTCTTGATGACAGAGTAGGCGAGACCGGCGGAAATGTCGGCCACGGACGCCCCTTCCTTCTGCGCCTGCTTTACGTTGGAGTTCATGAACACGGTACAGCGGGTTCCAAGATCCGTGGGATTCTTTGCGAAAAGCGCTTCCTTTGCAAAGTCTTCCACACTGAAATTCAGGGAATTGGCAAATGTCTCGATGAAGGAGCCGCAGCCGGAGGAGCAGGCCTCATTTAACTGGACGCTGTCCACGGTGCCGTTTTTGATGCGGATGCACTTCATATCCTGGCCGCCGATATCCAGAATGCAGTCTACGTCCGGCTCGAAAAATGCCGCGGCGTAGTAGTGGGAGATGGTCTCCACTTCCCCCTCGTCTAACAGGAATGCGGCCTTTAACAGCGCCTCGCCGTACCCGGTAGAACAGGAGTATACGATCCGGCTGTCTGCGGGAAGACGGCTGTTTATCTCACCCATGGCGCGAATTGCCGTGGCCAGCGGGCTTCCGTTGTTGCTGCTGTAAAAGCTGTAGAGGAGTGTTCCATCCTCACCGACTAAAGCCACCTTGGTAGTGGTGGAACCGGCGTCGATTCCCAGGAAGCATTTCCCGTGGTAGGAGGACAGATCACTCTTTGTCACGCAGTGGTTCTCGTGACGCTTTGTGAATTCATCGTAGTCCGCCTGGTCCGCAAACAGCGGCTCCATGCGCTTTACCTCGAATTCCATCCGGATTCCGGAGGATAAACGGGTGATCAGTTCTTCCATGGACAGAAGCGCGCCGCGCTCTTCTGCGTTTAAGGCCGCGCCGATGGCGGCAAATAAATGGGAATTCTCAGGGGCGATAATCGCATCTCCGCTTAAGTGCAGCGTGCGGATAAATGCCTTCCGGAGCTCCGGCAGGAAATGAAGCGGACCTCCTAAAAATGCCACATTGCCTCGGATGGGCTTTCCGCAGGCCAGGCCGCTGATGGTCTGATTCACCACCGCCTGAAAGATCGAGGCGGCCAAGTCTTCCCTGGTAGCGCCCTCGTTGATGAGAGGCTGGATATCAGACTTTGCGAAAACGCCGCAGCGGGCCGCAATCGGGTAGATCGCTTTGTAATCCGCCGCGTATTCATTCAGTCCGGCAGCATCCGTCTGCAGGAGCGCAGCCATCTGGTCAATAAAAGAACCGGTGCCGCCTGCGCAGATTCCGTTCATACGCTGGTCAATGCCTCCGGTAAAATAGATGATTTTTGCATCTTCTCCGCCAAGTTCGATTGCAACATCGGTCTGTGGGGCATAATCAGTAAGAGAAGCGGCTACCGCAACGACTTCCTGAATGAATGGAATCTCCAGGTGCTTCGACAGCGTAAGGCCGCCGGAGCCGGTAATGGCAGGCCGCAAGTCCATGGGACCGAGTAAATCGCAGGCTTTTTTCAAGAGGGCTGCCAGAGTTTCCTGTATATTGGCAAAATGCCGTTCGTAATCAGCGAACAATATGTGATGATCACCGTCCAGTATTGCAATCTTAACGGTGGTAGAACCGATATCGATTCCTAGCGTGTTATATGTATTCATATGCGCGGGGATTCTCCCCTGCCTCCTTTGTGTATAAGTAAGTTGTCGGTCACTGTTCACGGAGTAAACAGTAACAGTTGTCGGGCTCACCGCACCCAGTTTAACATAAAATAAGAAATAATACAATCGCAGCTCTGTGTTAAAAAGTGTTAAAATATAGTAAAATTTGTGTAAGATCGCCAAATCTGTTTAAAGTTCGTTTGACAAAAAAGGGATCGGACTCTATAATGTATAAGTCTAAGTATGCCAAATAAAGGGGGAAGTAGCTCATGATTCGTATTTTTAAAACAGAGAACGGTCTGATTCACCAGAAGGATGAACTGTCACCAGGATCCTGGATCGCGCTTACCAACCCGACGGCAACGGAGATTCTGGAGATTGCCAATACGTACGGGATCGATCCCGATGATTTAAGGGCGCCTCTGGATGAGGAAGAGCGTTCCCGTATTGAAACTGAGGATAATTACACCCTGATTCTGGTGGATATTCCCAGCATTGAGGAACGAAACGACAAGGACTGGTATGTGACGATCCCCATGGGCATCATCACAACGGAAGAGGTCATCATCACGGTCTGCCTGGAAGAGACACCGGTACTGGGGGCGTTTATGGACGGCCGTGTGAGAGATTTCCATACGTATATGAAGACCAGGTTCATTCTGCAGGTACTGTATAAAAACGCATCGCTTTTCCTTCAATATTTAAGGATTATTGATAAGAAGAGCGGCGTGATCGAGGAAAAGCTGCATCAGTCCACGAAAAACCGGGAACTCATCGAGCTTCTGGAGCTGGAGAAGAGCCTTGTATACTTCACGACCTCCTTACGGTCCAATGAAGTCGTCCTGGAAAAACTGATGAGAAACGAGAAAATCAAGAAGTATCCGGAGGACACGGATCTTCTGGAGGACGTTATCATCGAGAACAAGCAGGCCATCGAGATGGCCAACATTTACAGCGGAATTTTAAGCGGCACCATGGATGCATTTGCTTCCGTCATTTCCAACAACTTAAATATCGTCATGAAATTCCTGGCGACCATCACCATCGTCATGTCCATACCGACCATGGTGGCCAGCTTCTACGGAATGAACGTGAACTCAAGGGGAATGCCGTTTGCGGACAGTCCTTACGGATTTGTCATTGTCATGGGATTTACGCTGGTGCTGACGCTGATCGTAGCCTGGATCTTTTCCAAAAAAGATCTGTTCTGATCTGTTATCAATGTATGTGAGAAGGATGGAAGAATGAAATTTTTTTACAATTTTGAGCGGAAGTTTAAACGTTACGCAATTCCCAATCTGATGTATTATATTATCCTGATGTATGGCGTGGGTCTCTTAATGGAGATGTTTGCCCCGGGATTCTACTGGCGGTTTTTGTCGCTGGATGCGCAGGCAATTCTGCACGGTCAGATCTGGAGAATTGTGACATTTATGATTTACCCGCCGGGCGGCGGGATATTTGGAAGCCTGATTGCCATGTATCTGTACTATATGGTAGGAAATACTCTGGAACGTGTATGGGGGGCATTCCGGTTTAATGTGTATTTCTTCATGGGAATTATCGGCCATGTGGCGGCGTCGCTGATTCTTTATGTGTTCTTTGGCACGCCGGTGTATCTGACAACTGAATTCTTAAACTTTTCCCTGTTTTTCGCGTTTGCCGCGACCTTCCCGGATCTGGAATTTCTGCTGTTTTTCGTGATCCCGATCAAGGCCAAATGGCTGGCCCTGTTTAATGGAATCTATTTCCTGTACGGCTTTGTCAAAGGTGGAACGAGCATTCGTGTGACCATCGTACTGTCTCTGTTAAACTTCATCCTGTTCTTCTTCATGACGAGGAACTTTAACCGGGTGAATCCGAAAGAGATCAAGCGCAAACGGGATTTCCAGAGGCAGACGAAGATCATGCCCCAGGGAAGCACCCATCACAAATGCGCGGTCTGCGGAAGAACGGAGAAGGACGATCCGAATTTAGAATTCCGTTACTGTTCCAAATGTGAGGGCAGCTATGAATACTGTTCCGAACATTTATATACACATAAACACGTTACCCGGGAGGAAGACGAAGCCCGGAAAACCATGAATTGATCAGTTTGGAGGAAATCAATGAAAAAAACGAAAATTATCTGCACCATGGGACCGAATACCAATGACCGCAATTTAATGAAGGCACTTGCCGAGAATGGCATGGATGTTGCAAGATTTAATTTTTCCCATGGAGATTACGAGGAGCAGAAAATGCGCCTTGATATGTTAAAGAGTGTCAGGGAAGAGCTGGATTTACCGATCGCAGCCCTGCTGGACACAAAGGGACCGGAGATCCGTACCGGCGTCTTAAAGGACGGAAAGAAGGTAACCCTGAAGGAAGGCCAGACGTATACGCTTACTACCGACGACATCATCGGAGACGAGACGATGGGACATATCACCTATGAGCGTCTTCATGAGGATGTAAAGGCAGGCAACAAGATCCTGATCGACGACGGACTGATCGAACTGGATGTAGTAGAAGTGAATGGAAACAACATCGTCTGCACCGTTGTCAACGGCGGCGAGCTGGGCGAGAAAAAGGGCGTGAATGTACCGAATGTAAAGGTAAAGCTTCCGGCGCTGACAGAGAAGGATAAAGCCGATATCTTATTCGGAATCGAGCAGGGCTTTGATTTCATCGCGGCGTCATTCGTCAGAACCGCAGCCGCTATTCTTGAAATTAAGGAAATCCTTTCCGAGCATGGTTCCAACATGGCTGTCATCGCGAAGATCGAAAACGCGGAAGGCATTGAGAATCTGGATGCGATCATCGAGGCCAGCGACGGCATCATGGTAGCCCGCGGCGACATGGGCGTGGAGATTCCGGCTCAGGAAGTACCGTATATCCAGAAGATGATCATTGAAAAATGCAACGTGGCCTGCAAGCCGGTTATCACCGCAACCCAGATGCTGGATTCCATGATCCGCAACCCGCGTCCGACGAGAGCCGAGGTTACCGATGTGGCCAATGCCGTATACGACGGAACCGATGCGGTTATGTTGTCCGGCGAGACCGCCATGGGCAAGTATCCGGTGGAAGCGCTGTCCATGATGGCGTCAATCGTGGAGGAGACGGAGAAACATCTCGATTACTCCGCATACCGGCAGCGCCGCGTTTCAGCTGCCAATGTACACAATATTTCCAATGCAGTCTGTTCTTCTTCCGTGGGAACCGCCCACGATTTAAATGCAAAAGCCATCGTTGCACCGAGTATCACCGGCTTTACGACGAGAATGCTTTCCAAATGGAGACCGGAGGCCCTGGTAATCGGTCTGTCCCCCAGCTCGTCCGCAGTGCGTCAGATGCAGCTCTACTGGGGCGTTAAGCCGTTCCATGCGAAACGTGCAGAGTCCACCGACGTTCTGATCTACTCCTCTATCGAGCTGTTAAAGGCTAAGAATATCGTGAAGGAAGACGATCTGGTCATTGTTACAGCCGGGGTTGTAAGCCCGACGAGCAAGCATGAGCCTGCAGCGCATACCAATATTCTGCGGGTGGTAACGGTAGACTAATCCGGTTACAGGCAGCAGAAGGAGGTAACGAGGCTTTGGAGAAAAGACCATTTGTAACGAAAGAGAAACTGGAAGAGATTGTAAAACAGTATCCAACCCCATTTCATATTTATGATGAAAAGGGAATCAGGGAGAATGCGAAGAAGCTGAAGGAGGCGTTTGCATGGAACCCTGGCTATAAAGAGTACTTTGCGGTGAAGGCAACCCCGAATCCGTTTATATTAAATATTCTGAAGGAATTCGGCTGCGGAACAGACTGTTCTTCCGAGACGGAGTTAATGATGGCGGATGCCCTGGGATTTTCCGGCTCTGATATCATGTTTTCGTCCAATGACACGCCTGCGGAAGAGTTTCGGTTTGCCCATAAGATCGGAGCGATCATCAATCTCGATGATATCACCCATATCGAGTATCTGGAGAATGCCATCGGGGAGATCCCGGAGACCATCAGCTGCCGTTATAATCCGGGCGGCGTGTTCAAGATCAGCAACGATATTATGGATAATCCCGGAGATTCCAAGTACGGTATGACGACGGAGCAGATGTTCGAGGCGTATCAGGTGTTAAAGGAAAAAGGCGCGAAGCATTTCGGAATTCATGCATTTTTAGCCAGCAACACAGTGACGAACGAGTATTACCCGCTGCTTGCCAAAATCTTATTTGAGCTGGCGGTGAAGCTCAAGGAGGAGACCGGGGCCCATATTCAGTTTATCAACTTATCGGGCGGAATCGGAATCCCGTACCGTCCGGATCAGGAGCCGAATGATATCATGGCCATCGGCGAGGGCGTTAGAAAAGCGTACGAGGAGATTCTGGTGCCTGCAGGCATGGATGATGTGGCAATCTATACGGAGCTGGGCCGCTACATGCTGGGTCCCTACGGCGCGCTGGTGACAAGGGCCATTCATGAGAAACACACGCACAAGGAGTACGTGGGCGTGGACGCCTGCGCAGTGAACTTAATGCGCCCGGCCATGTACGGGGCGTACCACCATGTGACGGTCATGGGGCGTGAGAACGATCCGTGCGACCATAAGTATGACGTGGTCGGCTCGCTCTGTGAGAATAATGACAAGTTCGCCATTGACCGGATGCTGCCGGAGATTCACAAAGGAGACTTACTCTACATTCACGACACGGGAGCTCACGGGTTTGCCATGGGATATAATTACAACGGAAAATTAAAATCAGCCGAGCTTCTTCTGAAGGAGGACGGTTCCGTGGAGATGATCCGCAGGGCGGAGACTCCGAAGGACTACTTTGCGACATTTGATTTCTGTGATATTTTAAAGGATTTACTTTAATTGATAAAACAACCCCGTGTGCCGGTCCTGGCTTCGGGGTTGTTTTGGATTTTGGAACGGAGTTTAACTGAAAACAGAAAAATCCCTGTGTCTTACGACACAGGGTTGATTTTTCTTTAGGATTTTCGGATTTTCAAAAAGGGTGAAAGGATAATTTGTTACTTTGTGCATTTCTTATGTACTTAGTATAGCATACTGATCCTGGAAATGTTTGTATATTGTTTGAATAGATTATGAAGATTTTCTTAATTCCCATCCCATTTCCATAAATCCCGGATACCCGGGAGTGCGGCATCTCCCATCGCATTAAAAATGAAAAGTTAAAAAAGATAACGGTTTTTTTACAATTCATAGACATTTCCTATGAAATATAGTAAACTATAAAAAAAAGAGAGGGGATTATACATATGGATTATAATTCAACAAATCAGCCTTACGTTTATTCCGACAGCACCAGCGCAGAACCGCTGGGGAAGTACACTGCAAAGACCTTCGGCTGGATGTTTGCCGGACTTCTCATCACATTCCTGGTGGCCGCGTTTGGATATACGACTGGAACGATCATCTATGTATTTGCGGTTCCTTACGCGTATCTGCTTCTGGGTGTGGCGGAGATCGCGGTCGTTTTATTCTTATCTGCGCGAATCCATAAGATGTCCGTCGGCACGGCGAGAGCGCTGTTCTTCACGTATGCGGTTTTAAACGGCGTTGTTTTTTCGGCTTACTTTCTCATGTACGATATGGTTGATCTGATTCTGGTATTTGGCGCAACCTCCATTTTCTTCGGTGTTATGGCTGTGATTGGATACGTAACCAATGCGGATTTCAGCCGTATCCGCAACTTCCTGATGGGCGGACTGATTTTCCTGGTTGTATTCTGGCTGCTGTCCATGTTCATCAATCTGGGACAGTTTGAGATGATCGTATGCTACATCGGTATCTTCATTTTCCTTGGATTTACCGCGTATGACACACAGAAGATCAGGGCTTACCACCAGTATTACGCGCAGGATCCGGAGATGGCGGCAAAGGCGTCTATCTTTTCCGCACTCCAGTTATATCTGGATTTTGTGAACCTGTTCCTGTATATCATCAGAATTGTGGGCAGACGTAAATAAGAATCGTATCAGTCAGGCGGTCCTGTGAGGGCCGCCTGTTTTCGTATTTTGCCCGTTTTTCGGCTTAGACGGAGGGAAAATTCCGGAAGTGTTTGACGATCCGGCAATTCTGACTTATGATTGGATATAAGAATAACGTTTGATGTGCAGGGGGAAAAGACATGGGTGGCAGAAGATGGCGCGGCAGGATAGGAATACTGTTTACGGTCCTGTTCTGCCTGCTCCTGTTTTCCTTTACAGCCAGAGCTGCAGAGAACGGCTCCAGGGTTGTGCGGGTAGGGTATCCGGTCCAGCAGGGATTTACGGAGATCAGTGAAGATGGGACTTACAGCGGATATACGTATGAGTACCTGCAGGAGATTGCGCGCTATACCAATTGGGAATATGAATTTGTTACAGTGGAGGGGTCGCTGGATGAGCAGTTGTCCGGACTGCTCACCATGCTCAGGGACGGGGAAATTGATTTGCTGGGGGCCATGAATTATTCGGAAAGGCTTGCAGAGCTCTTTGACTATCCCGAATACAGCTATGGAACGGCTCATAAGACGATATCCGTCCTGAAGGATAATCTGGAGTACACGGAATTTGATTACGACTCATTTGATGACATCCGGGTTGCTGTGGTCAGCTTTGACGGTCAGGAAGATGAAAAGTTAAATGGTTTTGCAGACATGAACGGCTTTCGTGTGAATCAGGTGCTGTGCAGTACCGGGGAAGAACAGATGGAGCTGCTTAAGACGGGGAAAGCGGATGCGGTTCTGAGTATGGATGTCAGCTTAAGCGACCGCGAGCTCCGTGTGATTTCCAGGTTTGATTCCCGTCCTTTTTACTTCGGGGTGACGAAGGGAAATCAGGCGGTGGCGGGAGAACTGAATAAGGCCATGGAGATTATTACCTCCACCAATCCGTTTATGACTGCGGAGCTTAACAGAAAATATTTTACCGGAGAGGACGGGCTGGTACTTTCGAACTCGGAAAGGGAGTACATCAGCCGGAGGGGAACCGTCAGGGCTGGCGTAATGCTGGGACGGGCACCGCTTCAGTACCAGGCAAAAAACGGGGAGATCAGGGGGATTTCCATCGAGGTGCTTAAGTACATCGAGGAGCAGACCGGATTGTCTTATGAGATTGTTCCCTTTCATAACTGGGAGGAGTATTCCAGAGCAATGGAGGACGGTGCCGTCGATCTGGTGGTCGGCATCGCGGGTGACTATGAGGTAACCGGGGCCGAAAGCTGCGCGCTTACGCTTTCCTATCTGTCTGTCCCTCTGCAGCTGATTATGAATGAAAATGTAAAGGCGCTTGCGGACTTATCGGGAAAAAAGCTGGCGCTTCAGAAATCACTGCTGACGGAGCAGAGCCTTCAGGGAGAACTGCATTATTATGACAACGTAGAAGAATGCATGGAGGCAGTCCATAAGGGGGAAGCGGATTACTGTTACGGCAACAGCTATGCGGTTCAGTATTATATGGCTGACCACAATTATAAAAATTTATTCACGTTTGCACAATCGGAAAACTGGACGCAGAAATACTGTTTCGGAATCAGGAGACCGGTGGATATTACGCTGCTTTCAATCATGAACAAAGTGATCCGGGTACTTCCGGAGGAACAGGTAAACCGTTTCCTGTATCAGAATGCGTATGATGCGGGAAATCTGACCTTTTCCGAGTATGTGATGAGAAATCCGGAGCAGAGCATCCTCTATCTGGTGCTTTTCTGGCTGCTGGTTGTCACCGCGGTGCTCATAACCGCTGAGATCCTGAGAAGAAGAAATATGGCCAGGAAGGCGCTGGAGAACCAGCGGTATGAACAGCTCAGCCAGCTGTCCAACGAGTTTCTGTACGAGTATAATATCAGGGAAGGCTGTTTAAACCTGACGGAACAGACGGCCGGATTTTTAGGGTGTGAGAAGAAGATACGCCGTCCTGAGGCGTTGAAGCAGAAGTATCCGGTCTTTGGCTATATGATATCGCAGGAGGAGAACCATACGGAGCATGAATGCCTGCTTCCGGGAGGAAATGTGCGCTGGCTGAAGGTGATCTCCAAAATGGTTACCGATACTTCTGGAAGGCCGTGGTACGCGGTAGGGAAGCTGGTCGATATTCAGACGGAGCGGGAAATCAAGGAACAGCTGGAAGCGAAGGCACAGACGGACAGCCTGACGGGAGTATACAATTCGGCCACCAGCCATCAGCGGATGAGGCAGGCGCTGATGGCGGAGGGACGGGATGGTTCGGGAGCCATGATCATCATGGACATCGACTATTTCAAGCAGATTAACGACTATCTGGGGCATTATACGGGGGATCAGGTGCTGAAGGAGACGGCCGGGATTCTAAAGGCCTGTTTCCGGGCGGATGATATCGTCGGAAGGCTGGGAGGCGACGAATTTGTGGTCTTCCTGATGGAAGTGAACGACCCGGATCTGGTGAAGCAGCGCTGTACCGAGGTGCTCGACCGTGTGAAGAACGTGACGATGGAGAAACACGGGCAGGAAGTGACACTGAGTATCGGAGCGGCCATGGCAGGCGGTGAGACGGATTATGACGTGCTTTACCGGAAGGCGGACCAGGCGCTGTATCAGATTAAGAAGAATGGCAGAAGCGGAGTTCTGGTCGTTGAATAAAAGAGAGACGGGCCCGCTGAAATCCTGATGAAAACAGGGGATTTCAGCGGGCCCTTTGCGTGAAAACAGTCTGATGCCGCTCGGATATCAGAACAGCAGGTTATCAGCCAGCCTCGTAAGGACCTCCTCGCAGCGCAGAATATCCTCACACGGTACGTATTCATCCGGTTTATGTGCCAGCTCCAGATCACCGGGGCCGTAGGACATGCAGTTGTGATTGCCGAGTGTTCCGGCGATGACTGCGGTATCCGTGTAGCCGGGGAAAAAGCTTACCGGTGCCGGTTCGCCGGTAACCTCTTCACAGGCTCTGGACAGTGCATTTAAAAGAGGAGACTGCTCGTCTTTTTCGACATAGGGGCGGTTGCCGGTGATCTGATACGCTGCGGTGATGCCCGGAATCTCCTTTATGGCGGCAGCGATGGCGTCTTCCACGATCGCTGCCGCACCTGCCGTGTCTGTCGGTGGAACGAGACGCATGTCAATCCAGACCCGGCAGGAATCGGGAACCACATAGGGGCGGTAGCCGCCCTCAATCTGTCCGAAGGTCACGGTGGAAGCACCGAGATCCGGATGAACCGGGCAGGCGGCGATCCGGCGGCGTATGGCGGCAATGATCTCTGCCATGGCAGCTATGGCGTCTGCGCCTTTCCATGGGGTACTGGCGTGAGCCGTGATTCCGTTCACGGTAATTTCAAACCAGGTGCGGCCCTTGTGGGCGACTTCGATCTGTCCGTTTGTGGGTTCGGTATCCAGAACCCAGGAGTCTTTGGAGACCCAGCCGTCTGCAATGGCGGCCTCAGCCCCGCGCATGAAGTCTTCCTCATCCACGGTTCCGATGAAGACGAGGGAACGTCCGGGCTTTTTCCCGTTTCGGGCTTTGAGGGCCATGGAGGTAAAGGCGGACAGTGCACAGGCAAGGCCGGATTTCATGTCGCACGCGCCCCGGCCGTAGATGCGGCCCCTGATGACTTCGGCGCCGAAGGGGGAGACGGTCCAGCCCTCTCCCGTGGTGACGGTGTCCATGTGGCAGATGTAGACGAGAGCGGGAGCGTCCTCCTCTCCCTCCACCTTCGCCATGATGTTAAAACGGCCCGGAAGGACCTCTTTTTTTATGACGGGGACGCCCAGATCTTTCAGGTACTGGAAGATAAAGGTCCCGATCTCACCTTCACAGGCGCCGGGATCGGTGCTGTCGATGCGGACCAGCTTCATGGTCAGCTCCATGGCGTCAGAATTGTGGTTATCCATAATACGATTCTCCTTTTTTTCAGTTATTTCCATTATAGGGGTGAAACATGGGAATGTAAATGGAATATCCTAATAAAAAAGGAATCAGGTAAATGGACTGTGAACCATGCGAGAGAAGTAATCCGATGTGAAGCGGCCTACCGTATGGGCCTGACGGGCCGCGGAATCGGTGTGGCCGTGCTGGATACGGGAATTTATCTTCATGAAGATTTTGAACATAGAGTAGCTGCGTTTGCGGATATGGTACACCGGAGACGGGAGCCGTATGACGACAACGGTCATGGAACGCATATTTCAGGAATTATCGGCGGAAGCGGGACTTCCTCCGATGGAAGATATCAGGGGGTGGCGCCGGAATGCCATATCATTATGGTCAAGGTGCTGGATCAGAAGGGAAACGGATACGCCTCCGATGTCCTGGCGGGGATCAAATGGATCCGGGAGAACCGGGAACGGCTGGGAATCCGGATTGTGAATATATCGGTCGGCTCTTTTACGAAGAAGGGCATGAGCGAAAACTCTGTCCTGGTGCGGGGCGTCAATGCCGCCTGGGATGACGGTCTGGTGGTCTGTGTGGCCGCCGGCAACATGGGGCCGGGAAAGAACACCATAACCACTCCGGGAATCAGCCGGAAGGTGATTACGGTGGGCTGCTCCGACGACTATAAAGAAGTAAATGTAATGGGAAACCGTATGATCGACTATTCCGGCAGAGGCCCCACAGGAGCCTGTATCTGTAAGCCGGAAATCATTGCTCCCGGAGCCGGAATCATCAGCTGTGCCCCGGAAACGGGGGCCTACCAGTCCAAAAGCGGTACCTCCATGTCCACGCCTCTGGTATCAGGGGCGATTGCACTTTTACTGCAGAAATATCCTTATATGAGCAACCGGGACGTAAAACTCAGGCTGAGAGAGAGGGCGGTGGACTTAGGACTGCCCATGAATCAGCAGGGCTGGGGAATGCTTGATGTGGAACGGCTGATTGAATAGACGGAACGGCCAGGAACCGATAAAACAGAGACCGGACAGATGGCGAATGCCTTCTGTCCGGTCTCTGTTGTTTTATTCTGGAACAATCAATACGGGACTCATTTAGCGGCGGTTCGTTTGCCGGCGGAGGCGTTCACGGAAACTCTCGTTCGGGGCCTGGCCGTCTGAGCAACCTTGCTTTTTTGCGGACGTTTTGCATCGTTTCTTCCGGTGTTCTTTACCGGCCGGGGCTTCGTCTCTTTCTGGGGAACGGTGAATACGGTCATGGGGAACGGATGGTCTTTTACGACCGGAATCTTTTTTCCAATCAGCTTTTCGATATCCTCCACGTATGCTTTTTCTTCGATGTCGCTGAAGGAGATGGCCCGTCCGCCGAGACCTGCCCGTCCGGTTCTGCCGATCCGATGGACATAAGTTTCGGGAACATTAGGCAGATCAAAGTTGATCACGCAGGAAAGCTCTTCGATGTCAATACCCCTGGCGGCGATATCAGTTGCGGCCAGCACCCGTACCGTTCCCGCCTTAAACTGGCTGAGCGCTTTTTGGCGTGCGCCCTGAGATTTATCGCCGTGAATGGCGGCGGCATTGATCCGGTTTTTTGTTAAAAATTTAGCTATTCGGTCAGCACCGTGTTTGGTGCGGGTGAAGACAAGGGTCGAGGTGATGGCTTCGCGTTTCAGCAGGTGGACCAACAGCGCACGCTTATTCTCTTTATCCACATAGTAGAGGGAATCTTCTATCAGATCCACGATGGAGGAGACGGGAGTCACTTCCACGACGGCCGGATTGTGCAGGAGCTTTTCGGTCAGTGCCTGAATCTCGGGGGGCATGGTTGCCGAGAACAGCAGAGTCTGCTTTTTGACCGGAAGCAGTGAAATAATTTTTTTAACGTCATGGATAAAGCCCATATCCAGCATGCGGTCCGCCTCGTCCAAAACGAACATTTCCACATGAGACAGGCTGATCTCGCCCTGATGAATCAGATCATTCAGACGTCCGGGGGTGGCTACCAGAATGTCAATGCCGCGCTGCAGCTCTTTGATCTGGGGAACTGCGGAGACTCCGCCGAATATGACGGCGCATCTTACCGGAGTATGGGAACCGTATTCTTTGAAATTTTCTGCAATCTGCAGCGCCAGTTCCCGCGTCGGGGTGAGAATCAGTGAGCGGATCACCCGTTTTGAATGTTTTTTGTCAGATGGCTTCATCAGGTTCTGGATAATCGGAAGGGCAAATGCGGCGGTCTTTCCTGTACCTGTCTGGGCGCAGCCCAGAACATCCTTCCCGGCCAGAACGTGTGGAATTGCTTTTTCCTGAATGGGGGACGGGGTGGTATAGCCCTTCTCCTCCAGTGCTTTTAACAGTGGTGCTGATAGTTGTAAGTCTTTAAATGTCATGTATTTATAGTTTCCTTTTCTTCTATGACTGATAATGGTGAACGCCTAATATTATCACAGATCGGTGGAAAATACCAGATGTAGTGAAAAAAAAAGAAAGACGGGAAGCGCTGCAGAGCCGCAGGATTCCCGTCTTTCTCATAATTCCGGCACTGTACTGTACTGCACAGTGCCGGATTCGTCAGCTGTCATTACCGAATCAGCATATTAGCCACCGGCATGCTGACTAGCAGCACAATTGCCAGTTCTATCGCGACAAATATGGTCGTATATTTATAAATTTCCCCGGATTTCAGCCAGTCCTTGTTGCCGAAAAGCAGTGCGGCGAACGGAGATGCTGCCGGTGTGACGGCCGCGGAGGAGAGTACGAATAATATCATCATGGACACCACCGGAGCGGAGTTCATTCCCGTCGCCATACAGAAGGTTGCGATAACCGGCTGCATTAAGAGGCCGATTACGAAGCTGTTGCACACATTGGTTAAGACCACGGTAAGAATCATGATGATCACGGCGAAGGCGGAAGCCGGAACGTTCTGGAGCACAGGCATCAGCACGGTGTTTAAGAACGCGGATACGCCGGTGCTTTCATTGGTCAGCGCATTTCCCAGCAGGATTGCGGAAGCGATGAGGAAGTAGGTACTCCAGGAGAATCTTTTCATGGTGCTGGAGAAATCCATCAGCGGTTTTTTTGAAATCCGGATCGCGCATAACAGGAACACGTAGAAAGCGGCGATGCCGTATGTATTTGCTTTTACGAAGCGTCCCACCGGATGAGCGGGAATTACACTTGGAATTAAAAGGATCAGGATGAACACGGTGAAGGAGACTGCAATGAATTTCTGACGCAGGCTCATTGGCGGAAGCGGATTCTTGTTTAACGTTTCCATCTTTAATTCTTTCAGTTTGCTGGTATCCGGTCTCAGTACAAACTTGCAGAACAGGACCAGTACGATGATACAGACGGTTGCGTGGATCAGACCGGTAAGCAGATAGCCTGCGTTATTGATCTCGATTACCGCCCCCATGTTGCCGGTTACGGAAGCGTAATTGCTGATGAGGGCGAGTCCGTTGCCCATGAACGGCGGGATCGGGAAGCCCAGCAGAGTTGCTACCGTGACAAGAATCAGCATAATAGTCGGGAACTTGTCGTGTTTCTTGAGTCCAACGGTTTCAAAAATATCATAAAGGATGGGGCAGAATAAGAAGATCGGGGTAAAACCGCCCATGAACGCACCCATGAGCATGGAGCCCAGCATGATAAAGAACGCCAGCACCCAGGGACGGCCGAGACAGATCTTCCTGGTCAGGAAAAAACGGCCGCAGTATTCTGTCAAGTTGTTTTCGATGAGACAGTTGATCGCTGTCAGCAGGAAGAGGACCTGAACGAGAATCGGATTGCCAAATGTAGCGGTCAGCACTTCGTTCATGGTACTGTACCCGGTAAGCCCCACCAAAAAGATAGAGAGAATACTGGAGATAATCGGGTCAGACGTCGTCCATAAATACAGGGTGCCGATGAAGATACCCAGAATCTCCATGCCGATCGGCGTAATACAGGGCAGCTGGATCGGAAGAAAACGGAACAGCAGCATGATGCCGATTCCGATTACCAGATGAATGGAATAAAAATCCTTTTTTTTCGTTTGTGCCATAATGGACCCCCTAGTGTTATACTTTATTGTTTTATATTTCTTAAAAATATGATAATATATTAACAAACAGTAAAATATAGTCTTGGTTATATTTTTATTCCAATATTTGTAAAAAGATATAATTAGGAAATCATCATACAGAAAAGCGACAAATTGACGGGAGGGCTTCGGCGGTATGGATCAAAACGGAGTAAAACAATATTTTGAACGCTACGGCATGAGAATTGAAGTGAAGAGGGAGACATCGATCTGCAACCCCAGACTGTCCGACTCCTATATCTATTATCTGGTGGAAGGCATCGCCAGCCTGACCTCTCTCACCATGGACGGAGAGGAGAAAGACTTTATCTATTTCCCCCACGATCATCTCCTGGGGTTTGCTCCGGCCCTGATGCGCCACTACAGAAAAGTCCGCGGAGAGGATTATACACTGTCCGGGGACGACTGCGTACAGGAAAAAATTCCGTTCGGCATCGATACAAAGACGGACTGTGTCTTCTACCGTCTGGATGAGAGAACCTTTGAAACCCTGCTGGAGGAAGATGCCTGCTTCCTTTCCTACATCATGGAGGCGGTGACCTGCAACTACGTCACCCTGGTCCGCAAATTCCACGATACCCAGGAGGAATGTGCCTCAAAACGTCTCTACAAATGGTTCCTGGCCTTCAGCAGCCGCGAGGGCCAGTACCGCGCCGTTCCCCACGGCTTTACCTACGCCGAGATTGCCAAATACCTGGGAATGCATCCGGTCACCGTCTCCAAACTGTCATCTGCCCCGAAAAAATCGGGGATCATCAAAAAAGAAAAAGGCCGTATCCTCATCATTGACGAGGCACGCTTAAAAGCTCTTATATAACTATATTTTTATCCCGAAGGAGGAATCATCATATGCAGGATTTTATGAAAGCCCTGACCAGCGAAAGAAAAAGTACGGCGCTGCCTGAAGAGTTTGATTATTTTGGGAAACTGATCGGCAGCTGGCAAATTAACTATGTTGAGAGTGACTCTTCGCGCGTAATCAAAGGCGAGTGGCATTTTTCCCGGGTTCTTGAGGGGATGGCAGTACAGGACGTTATTATTCTGCCTGATTATGAATACGGAACCTCACTTCGTATCTTCAATCCCGACACACACGCCTGGGATGTCGCTTATGGTTATACGGGAAACATAATACGGCTGGAAGCAAGAAAGCAGGGGGAAATGATCGTTCTTACTTTCACTGGTGATGAAAGGAGAAAGTGGGTTTTTACTGAGATTGGTGAGCATAAATTTCACTGGCAGAATATTACTGTAAAAGATGACGGTGAATGGCTTATCAATGCAGAGATAGATGCGGAACGATAAAACCGGTTTTCAGGAGCTCAGGCAATAAAAAATCCCAGGAATATAGTCAAGGCTAAATTTCTGCCTTCTCCCTGTATGTTATACTTTTGTCAAACAAAAATCCGGCAGAGGCCGGAAGAAGGAGAAGAGAATTTATGGCAGGAGCAGTCTACTCATTTGAAGAACACATGATTAAAAAACAGGCCAGAGCGGAGGAGGCAATGCTTAAAGAACTCCGTTCCGGAGCGTATACCATCGACAATCCGCTGGTATCGTACAACCTTTATCTGATTAATCCGCTTTCCGCGGTAATCTCCTTTTATACAGAGGAAGAGACCGCCGTTACAGTGACCGTACTTGGCAAGGCGAAGGAAGGCAATATTACACATACGTTTCCGCGGGCAAAGGAGCATGTGCTGCCGGTGGTGGGGCTTTATTCCGGATATGTAAACCGGGTGGAGATACGGGAATACCGCGGAAAGGTACATACGGTAGAGATCGAGGTGCCGGATGTATTTGACGGAGATTCACCGCTTGAATCCATGGATACGACACCGGAATACTTACAGGATGACTGTATTTTCCTATCGCCGTCGGGGGCAGAGCTGGCGGTGGCCTTTGACTATGCGGGAGATGTCAGGTGGTGCTTAAACATCAAATGCGTCTTCGATATGAAACGACTGAAAAACGGCCATATTCTCATGGGAACAGACCGTCTTGTGCAGATGCCGTACTATATGTCCGGCATGTATGAGACCAGTGCCTGCGGAAAGATCTATCACGAATACCGCCTGCCGGGAGGTTCCCACCATGATGCGTTTGAGATGCCGGACGGCAGTCTTCTCTGGCTGACCGAGGATCTGACATCGGACACCGTGGAAGATATGTGCGTGCTGATTGACAGGAACACGGGCGAGATCTTAAAGACCTGGGATTATAAGAATTTTCTGGAGCCGGGACTGGGAAAGAGCGGCAGCTGGTCGGAGAAGGACTGGTTCCATAACAACGCGGTGTGGTACGATGAGAAGAGCCACAGCCTGACATTTTCCGGCAGACATATGGATTCCATCGTGAATATCGATTTTGAGACCGGAAGGCTTAACTGGATTCTGTCTGATCCGGAAGGCTGGCCGCAGGAGTGGGTGGACCGTTATTTCTTCAAGCCTATCGGAACCGACTTTGAATGGCAGTATGAGCAGCACGCCTGCTTAATCACGCCGGACGGCGATGTGATGTGTTTTGACAACCATCACTGGGGTTCCAAGATCAGGGAGAACTACCGCGCCGCTAAAAATAATTATTCCAGAGGCGTGCGCTACAGAATCAATACAAAGGATATGACGATTGAGCAGATCTGGCAGTACGGAAAGGACCGGGGGGCGAAGTTCTTCTCCCCATATATCTGCAACGTGGAATATTATAATGAAGGCCATTACATGGTTCATTCCGGTGGAAGCGCCTACAATAAGGACGGCGAGATTTCCGAATCTCTGGGTGCGCTGGAGCAGAACATGGGCGGCACGCTCTTTGCCACAACGGTGGAACTCTGTGACGACAAGAAGATGCTGGAGCTGCATACCAAGGGCAATTATTACAGAGCTGAGAAGATGAAGCTGTATGCGGAACAGGGGAATTTAGAACTGGGTGAAGGTTCTGTTCTGGGAGAAATGGGCGTGACGAAGGAATTTGACACAGACATCCCTGCGCCGGTGAGCAGCGAACTGATCCCGGACCGCTATGAGGCAAGAATTGAGGATGAGGACGACCGCTTCACCTTCCACGCGAAATTCGAGAAGGGTCAGCTGGTCATGCTCATGCTGGAGAAGGGCGAGGAGAAGCACCGTTATTATATTTCCACTACAGCGGTTTCCCACAAGGCCATGTGCTGCGGAACGTTCCTGGAGTCCGACGAGCGCGTGACAAAGACCAATGTGAACAAGGCCGGAATGAAGGGGACGTACGAAGTGTTTGTAGTGATTGACGATATCAAGTATCCGTGCGGAGTATCCATTAAGTGCTAGTGTGTGCAGATGGCAGGACTTTCCGGTAGGCAGCCGGTGAAAGTCCTGTCTGTTTTTTAAAGATTCTGCTGAAATACAGCGGATTTTCATAGCCGATGATGGAGCCGATCTCACTGACCGGGCAGTCGGTGCTTTCCAGAAGCTCCTTTGCCTTATTGATCCGTATGGAGGTCAGATACTGAAGCGGCGGGACGCCCACGTACTGCTTGAAACTCCGGATAAACCAGCAGGTGCTCATGTGAAGACTGGCCGCGTAATCGGATATATCGATGTCCGCAGAGAAATTTTCATGAAAGAAATGGACCGCGTGCTCCATTTCTTTTTGTATCTGCGGTTTATTCTTTCCGCCCTCCGCGATCTGGCGCTCCACGGTCAGAAGAAGCTCTTTAAAATACAGCGAGGAGAAATCACCGCTCAAGGGGCGCGGCAGCTGCAGCTCACGGATCATGGAGAGAAAGAGATCCTGATAGCGGGAGGCGCATCCGGTGCGCAGAATGCGGCAGTCTTCGAGGCTTAAGCCGGTTCTGGAAAGAAGGTCTGCCGCCTCGTATCCCGTGAAATGAACCCAGAAGACTTCCGGTCTGTCCTCCAGGAGATACGTATACTGCTGATATTCTCCAGGACCATATAAAACCATGTTCCCCGCGGGAATGGTGACGGCGGCGCCGTTTAAGACGAATTCGGCTTTTCCGGAAGCAATGTAGAGAAGCTGGTAATCGGGGCGGCCGGTGGCCCTGATGGTGGTCAGGGAGAGACGGGTCAGCAGGCGGTAGACACCGCAGCAGTTGATCCGCAGGGGGATCGTATCATCTTCCAGATCCGCGTCGGCGATGTCTAAATATCCGGTATTGGTATACATGCGTGTGTTCTCCTTTCGGGGGCGGTGGCTCTTTGCTTTTTGTTTCTACAATTGTATCATTTTGTGCATGTTTTGTCTAACGAAGGATATGGATTTTTCAGCCTTCTATTTTATAATAAAAGAAAGAATGAAGGAGGAGGATTGAAAATCCATGATAATACCGAGACATTACGAAAATCTGCATGTGCTGCATGAGAATACGGCGGCGAACCGGTCCTATTATATTCCGGCTGAAGAACGGTTTGACGATCTGGTGGAAAACAGGGAGCATTCCGGACGCTTCCAGCTGTTGAACGGAATGTGGGGGTTCCGGTATTTTGACAGTATATATGATTTAAAGGATGAATTTTACAGGGAAGGATATGGGGAAGAGGGCTTCGGAGAGATACCGGTGCCGGGCTGCTGGCAGAATTACGGTTTTGACAGCCATCAGTACACGAACACGAGATATCCGTTCCCCATGGACCCGCCTTACGTTCCTGAGGAAAATCCCTGCGGCGCTTATATCCATCATTTTGTCTATGAGCCGGATGAGGCGGCGCCAAAGGCGTTTTTGAATTTCGAGGGTGTGGATTCCTGTTACTATGTATGGCTGAACGGAAGCTATGTGGGATACAGCCAGGTGTCCCACGCTACCGGTGAATTCGATGTAACCCCCTATATCCGGGCCGGGGAAAATAAGCTTGCGGTTCTTGTCTTGAAATGGTGCGACGGCAGCTATTTAGAGGACCAGGATAAATTCCGCATGAGCGGTATTTTCCGGGATGTCTATCTGTTAAAGAGGCCGGAACAGGGGATCTTTGATTATTTCCTGAAAACGCGGATTGACGGACAGCAGGCAGAGATCAATGTGTCATTTACGTTCTTTGATGAGAAGATGCCGGTCAAGTGTTCTGTATACGATCAGGAGGGAAGTCTTTCAGCACTGGCGGAAGATGTGCCGGGAGATGATGGATTATCCCTTACGTTAGATCAACCGGTTCTGTGGAACGCGGAACAGCCCTTCCTTTACACGGTGGTTTACGAGTGCGGCGGAGAGGTCATCACAGACCGCCTGGGAATCCGGGAAATCAAAGTGAAGGATGGAGCCGTGCTGGTCAATGGAACGAAAATCAAATTTCGCGGTGTAAACCGCCATGACAGCGATCCGGTCACCGGATTTGTGATCAGCCTGGATCAGATGAAGAAGGATTTCCAGGTGATGAAGCAGCATAACGTCAATGCCATCCGCACCAGCCATTATCCCAACGCCCCGCAGTTTTATCAGCTCTGTGATGAGCTTGGATTCTATGTGATCGACGAGGCGGACAATGAGAGCCATGGAACCAACGATATCTACATGGAAGACGACCACGAGGCAGGAAGAAGAGAGCGGTGGAATCATGCGGTTTCCGACAATCCTGCGTTTACAGAGGCCACGGCAGACCGTGCAAAGCTTCTGGTGGAGCGCGATAAGAACCGTCCCTGTGTCCTTATCTGGTCTATGGGAAATGAATGCGCCTACGGCTGTACCTTTGAGGCGGCTTTGGCCTGGACAAAAGCGTTTGACTCTACGCGGCTGACTCACTATGAGAGCGCACGATACAGAGACAGCAACAAAACGTATGATTTCTCTAATATTGATTTATACAGCCGGATGTATCCGCCTCTGGAGGACATTCATGAATATTTTGCCGGGAATCCGGAAAAGCCGTTCGTGATGTGTGAATACTGCCATGCCATGGGCAACGGGCCTGGGGATTTTGAGGACTATTTTGAAGTGATCGAACAGTACGACGGCCTCTGCGGCGGATTTGTATGGGAGTGGTGTGATCACGGAATTTACCAGGGCAGAACCCCGGAGGGGCGCGCCATGTATCTCTATGGCGGCGACCACGGCGAATATCCCCACGACGGTAATTTCTGTATGGACGGACTGGTCTATCCGGACAGAACGCCTCACACGGGCCTTAAGGAACTGAAAAATGTAAACCGGCCGGCGAGAGTCGTTTCCTTCTGCCAGGAGAAGCGGGAAGCCATCATTCATAACTATCTGGATTTTACCAGTTTTAAGGAATATGCGTCTGTCGCGTGGGAAGTGACATGCGACGGAGTGTGCATCGCAGAAGGGACGCTGGAGGGAGACGCAGTGCCGGATATTCTGCCCCACGGGGAAGCCGCTGTCCGTCTGGATTTTGAAGTGCCGGAGGCAGGAAAATGTTTCTTAAAGCTCCGTTATATCCGCAGAGAGAGCACCAGACTGGTGGCTGCCGGTACGGAGCTGGGCTTCGATGAAATCCCGCTGAAGAACGAAGACGGAAGAAACCAGACCGTTCTGCATCTCCTGAAACGGTGCGGGGAAACATGTACGGGCAGTAGGGAGCCCGGCCTGTTTGCGGTAAAAGAGGACGATCGCCGTCTCTATGTGTCCGGCCCGGATTTTGCTCACGTCTACAATAAGCTGACCGGCGTTCTGGAAGAGATGAATGTCAATCAGTGCCGTCTTCTGGAACGGCCCATGGAATACAATCTATGGCGGGCACCTACGGATAACGACCGCTATTTGAAGCTGAAATGGCAGAAGGCCCATTACGACCTGACGTATTCGAGGGCGTATCAGACGGATTACGCTGTCACTGCAGAAGGCGTGCGCATCCATTCGGTGATTGCGATTCTTTCACCGGTGATCCAGCGGATTTTAAACATGGAGGCAGACTGGCTGATCGGGGCGGACGGAAGAGTGGATATAAACTTAGCTGTGAAGCGTGATACAGAATTGCCGGAACTTCCGAGATTTGGTCTCCGTTTATTCCTGCCGAAGGACATGGAAGACGTTACCTACTGCGGACTGGGACCGGTGGAGAGTTACAGGGACAAGAGGAGAGCCTCCAGCCATGGACTGTTTACCGCAAATGTGGCCGCGCTTCATGAAGACTATATCCGTCCCCAGGAAAACGGAAGCCACGATGACTGCGATTTTGTAACGCTGACTGGCCGGAGAGCCGGCTTAACGGCAGCAGGAGATCAGACCTTTTCCTTTAACGCCTCCGTGTATACCCAGGAAGAGCTGACAGAGAAAAATCATAATTATGAGCTGGTCCGTTCCCCTTATACCGTGCTGTGTCTCGATTACCGGATGAACGGCATCGGCTCCAACAGCTGCGGCCCGAGGCTGCTTGAGAAATACCGGCTGGATGAGGCGGAATTTACCTTTGGAATCAGTCTGATTCCGGAAGGCAAAGCGGAATGATGGGATTTAAAGAGAAATAACAGATAACAGAGATGATACCGGAACAGTCCAGGCTGTTCCGGTATTGTTTTGGCATGAGAAAGATTTCAGAAAATACCGATTGCGCGAAGAACGCGGCTATGGTATAGTAGAGGGGTATCGGAGAACGTTCCGTTTTCCATTTCTGCAGTTCACCGGCAGTTCGCCGCAGTTTCAGAGAAGCTACAAAAGAGAAAAGAAAACAGGGGGAGTGATGTGTTTTGAGGGGAAGACAGTAGGGATTTTTTTGTGCTCAGCGGCAGAAAAACGCGGGAATTCAGGAAAATTCCAGTTGACATTTAGGGACAAGTATACTATGATTATAGACAGGAAAAGAACGTTTGTTCGCATTGGAGGATAACATGAATAAAGATGATAAATTAAAGGCGCTTGATGCCGCCATTACACAGATTGAGAAAGCGTATGGCAAGGGTTCCGTGATGAAACTGGGAGACGGCAGTGTGAATATGAATGTGGAGACGATCCCTACCGGTTCCTTAAGCCTTGATATTGCTTTGGGACTCGGAGGAATTCCGAAGGGAAGAGTCGTGGAGATCTACGGTCCGGAATCCAGTGGTAAGACGACTGTGGCGTTACATATGATTGCAGAGGTACAGAAGCGCGGCGGTATCGCAGGTTTCATCGATGCGGAGCATGCCCTCGATCCGGTCTATGCGAAGAAGATCGGTGTGGACATTGATAATTTATACATCTCTCAGCCGGATAACGGAGAACAGGCGCTGGAGATCACAGAGACGATGGTGCGTTCCGGTGCGGTAGATATTATCATCGTGGACTCGGTTGCGGCCCTCGTTCCGAAGGCGGAGATTGAAGGCGACATGGGTGACTCCCATGTAGGCCTGCAGGCTCGTCTGATGTCCCAGGCGCTGAGAAAGCTGACCGGTGTCATCAGCAAGTCTAACTGTACCGTGCTTTTTATCAACCAGCTGCGTGAGAAGGTGGGCGTTATGTTCGGTAACCCGGAGACGACGACCGGCGGCCGTGCGCTTAAGTTCTATGCATCTGTCCGTATGGATATCAGAAGAATCGAGTCCTTAAAGCAGGGCGGTGAAGTCGTTGGTAACCGTGTCCGTGTGAAGGTTGTTAAGAATAAGATCGCTCCCCCATTTAAGGAAGCAGAGTTTGATATCATGTTTGGCAGGGGAATTTCCAAGGAAGGCGATGTCCTCGATCTGGCGGTGAAGGAAGATATCGTGGAGAAGAGCGGTGCCTGGTTTGCCTACGGCGGAGCGAAGATCGGACAGGGCCGTGAGAATGCCAAGATTTATCTCCAGGATAACCCGGCTGTCTGCGAAGAGATTGAGAATAAGGTGCGCGCCCGTTACGGACTCGGTGAAGACGGTGCGGCTCCGGAAGGTGCTCCGGCAGACGATGCCTCCACAGGGGAAGCAGCTCCGGAAAAAGAGAGCAAGAGGATTAAGGCCGAACCAAAAGAGTCATAAAACCGGCGAATAAATTAATAAGAAGAGTAAGGGGCAGGCATGACAGTTACGGAGATCATACCCCTTGATAAGCGCAGGAGTAAAGTCATTCTGGATGAGGACTTTGCTCTTGCGCTTTATAACGGGGAAATAAAAAGGTATCACATGGAAGCAGGAGAGGAGCTGCCGGAGGAGACGTATCGGGAGATCCTGGAAGAGATTCTGTTAAAGCGCGCGGTGGAGCGGGTCTGTTACCTGTTGAAATCTTCCGATAAGACGGAACAGGAGCTGCGTCAGAAACTGAAGGACGGATATTATCCCGGGGAAGCCATCGATTACGCCATCGAATTCCTGAAGAAGCACCGGTACATCAATGATGAAGAGTATGGAAGGCGCTATGTGGAGTACCATTCTGCGAAGAAGAGCAAGCGGCAGATTCAGTACGAGCTGCAGAGAAAAGGGCTTACAAAGGAGGCGGTTTCCGATATTTTGGAGGAACACCCGGTGGATGAGGAAGCCCAGATCAGAGATTATATGAGAAAGAAAAGGCTGGAACCGGAGGCCATGACGCAGGAAGAACGGAGAAAAGCCATGGCAGCGCTGGGAAGAAAAGGATTTTCCTTTGAGACGGTCAACCGGGTTTTAGGCAGCAGATACAGTGATGACGGAGCATTTTGAAGAGAAAAAGAGGCGTGACAGGGCAGTTACAAAAATATGTATAAGTATACTGGAAACAGCGGTTAAATACTTGACATAATGTATAAAACAGTTTAAAATTGTAGTGTTGTATTGATGTACAATGAAAATTAAATAAGGAGGTGCTCCTGTGTCAGTATCAGTATTCACGGCTGCATTGATTGCAATCGTCGCGTCAGTTGTAGTTGCTTTTATTGCCTGGACTGCTGCCATCGCGTATCGTACCAAAACGTATGAGAGCAAGATTGGTTCTGCAGAAGAAAAATCCCGGGAAATAATAGATGAAGCATTAAAAACCGCTGAGACAAAGAAGCGCGAAGCTCTCCTTGAAGCAAAAGAAGAGTCTTTGAAGACTAAGAACGAACTGGAAAAAGAGACCAGAGAAAGAAGAGCTGAGCTTCAACGTTATGAAAGACGAGTACTAAGCAAGGAAGAAAACCTGGACAAGAAGTCCGACGCAATGGAAAAAAGAGAAGCAGGTCTTGCTGCTCGAGAGGAAGCCCTGAATAAGAGAAACGCCGAAGTAGAGTCTCTCTATGAAAAAGGGATACAGGAACTGGAAAAGATTTCCGGATTAACCTCCGAACAAGCAAAAGAATATCTTTTAAAATCTGTTGAAGATGATGTAAAACATGACACTGCGAAATTAATCAAGGAACTCGACAACAAAGCAAAAGAGGAAGCCGATAAAAAGGCAAGGGAATATGTGGTGACAGCCATCCAGAGATGTGCTGCGGACCACGTTGCAGAGACGACAGTTTCCGTTGTACAGCTTCCGAACGATGAGATGAAAGGCCGAATCATCGGACGTGAAGGGCGCAACATTCGTACGTTAGAAACCCTGACGGGCGTGGAACTCATTATCGATGATACCCCTGAGGCGGTTGTATTATCCGGATTTGATCCGGTTCGAAGAGAAGTAGCCAGAATCGCATTGGAACGGCTCATTGTGGACGGACGTATTCATCCGGCCAGAATTGAGGAAATGGTAGAAAAAGCACAGAAAGAAGTGGAGACCAACATGCGTGAGGAAGGTGAGGCCGCGGCCCTTGAGGTCGGTATTCACGGTCTGCATCCGGAACTCATCAGACTGCTTGGTAAACTGAAGTACAGGACAAGCTACGGACAGAATGCATTAAAGCATTCCATCGAAGTGGCCCAGTTATCCGGCCTTCTCGCCGGAGAGATCGGGCTTGATGTCCGTATGGCTAAACGTGCCGGTTTATTACATGACATTGGGAAAGCCGTTGACCACGAGATGGAAGGTTCCCATATTCAGCTGGGAGCGGAGCTCTGTAAGAAGTATAAAGAGCCTGCGGTTGTGCTGAATACAGTAGAATCCCATCACGGTGACGTTGAACCACAGAGTCTTATCGCCTGCATCGTACAGGCGGCGGACACGATTTCTGCCGCAAGACCGGGTGCAAGAAGAGAGACCCTGGAAACATATACAAACAGATTGAAACAGTTAGAAGATATTACAAACTCCTTCAAGGGAGTCGACAAGTCCTTCGCCATCCAGGCGGGACGCGAAGTTCGGATTATGGTAGTACCGGAACAGATTAACGATGACGGAATGATCTTATTGGCGCGCGATATTTCCAAGAAGATTGAAGAAGCCCTGGAATATCCGGGACAGATTAAGGTCAACGTAATCAGAGAGTCCAGAGTTACCGATTACGCGAAGTAATCGTTCGGAGTGAAAGATAAATGCCCTAAAACCCGTAAGAATGTAGTGTTCATGCGGGTTTAGGGCATTTTTTATGTCCAGACCATTACTGCTGTTTAGGCTGTCTATGAGAAGAACTGTTTGATGAAGAGACCGGACTGCTGAACAGCTGCTTTCCGACCGTAAGCTCCACCCGGCAGCCTGCCCCGGGGGCGGAGTGTATGGTCACCCCATATCCCGGTCCGTAGTAAAGTTTGAGTCGTTCGTCTACATTCTTAAGCCCTACTTTACCAGGACGCGAGGGGTTATCCGCCGCAGCCGCATCCGGGCGGCAGCCTGCACCGTTGTCTGAAACTGTAAAGATCAGCTTTTCTCCTTCTTCCTGCACGGTTATCGTGATCTGGCCGGGTCTGTCCAGCGGTTTGATTCCGTGGTAGATACTGTTTTCTGCAATGGGCTGGAGAATGATTTTGGGAACCGTGTAGTCCAATACCTCTTCGGGTGCATGGATTGTATAGTTCAGTTTGTCTCCATACCGTTCCTTCTGTATATACAGATACTGCCGAACGTGTTCCAGTTCATCCCCCACGGTAATCAGTTCCCGGCCTCCGCTTAGCGACAGACGGAAAAAGGCGGCCAGAGACTTGGTAAGGGCAATGACCCTGGTGCTGTCGTTGAATTCTGCCATCCAAACGATGGTATCCAGAGTATTATAAAGAAAATGAGGATTAATCTGGCTGACCAGGGCGTTAAGCTCGGCATGGCGCAGTGTCTTTTCCTTGTCCGATATCTCATCCATCAGGACGCGGATCCGGTGAATCATCCGGTTATAGTTGCCGGCCAGCAGTTCCACTTCATAAAAACTGTTTTTCCGAACACGCACTTTTGCCAGCTTTTCAATCTCGTTCATCCCTCGTTCCAGGTCTGCCATAGGGGTAGAAAGACGGCGGGTGAAGAGAATTCCAATTAAAAGAACTGCGATAAAAAGCAGACCGCCCGTCAGAAGGACCGCTTCAAAAAGCTGCCGTTCCAACATCTTTAAGGTGTCTAATGACACCACACCAACCATGGTCCAGCCGGTTTTTTCGATCTGGGTCTGGCAGGTGAGAAGATTCGACTCTTTATCGTAACCGTCTCCTGCGGACTGGATTTCCAAAAGCTGCACCTGCTTGTCAGGATCAGAGAAATAGCTGGTATCCTTATGATAGACCGGCTCCCCTTTGTCATTCAGGAGGAAGACGTAGCCCTCCCTGCCTAAATCCAGGCTGCGCAGATGGTCTTCGATGACGCTGTATTCCATATCCATTAGGAGAACCCCCAGATTGTCACCGGAATCTCCGGTGATTTCAGTGCTTACAGAGATTACCCAGTTATCTTTGTCAGAAGAGAAGCTCTGCATCCTGGCACCGGTGAGAACCGGCATTGTATTGTGGATGGACTCGATATACCAGTCTTCCTTCATCATGTCACTGGAGACGGACATATCTAAATTTTTCTCATTGGAAAGGATTCGCCCGTCCTTGGATACGACAACGATGGATTTGATGGAGGAATCGTTTTGAAGCAGTGTATCAATCTGGGACAGCAGTCCGGTACGCAGGCTCTCTTCATCGTCTGACAGATACTGTCGGAGCGATGGACTGCCGGCGAAGACGTTGGATTCCCCTTTGACACGTGCAATGTATGTTCCGATATTGGCGCCGCTCATCTCCAGCAAGTCATGGGTTTTGGAGATTGTCTCGCTCATCAGCAGATTTGATGCGAACCAGTAGACGGCTCCGCTGAGAAGCAGTATGACAGTCAACCCTGCGCCGAGGAAGAACAGGGAGAGCTGAACGCTGAAGCGGCGGCTCCAGTCCCGGAGCTTAAATTGTTTCCCCATGCCCGGCCTCCGATCTGAATTCTTTTGGAGTTTTCTTGTATTTGCGCCGGAAACATACGCTGAAGTAGTTGGGATCGTCAATGCCAACTGCCGCCGCAATCTCATAGTTCTTCATCTGCGTGGACAGCAGAAGGATTTTTGCGCGCTCTAAACGGAGGTCGAACAGATAATCCCTGAAATTTTCGCCGAAGCACCGTTTGAAAAGCGTACTTAAATAACTGATATTATATCCCAGCTCTGCAGCCATGGTGCTGAGGGAAAAATGGGAATCGGACAGGTGTTCTTCCAGGATACCGGCCATCTGGGTGCGGATGCCGGAGTCATCTTCCGTACCGGCATTTCCGGCCAGTTTATCGACGGCCTGACGTACTGCTGCGAAATTGTCCGCCTCTTTTTTCTTTTCGACGAGATGGAAGAGCAGCTTCTGCACATCGTCGCGGGACAGGGGTTTTAACGCATAGTCATCCACTCCGATTTTGATTGCGCGTATGGCGTAGTCCAGGTAATCGTAACCGGTGAGGATGGCTATTTTTATGGAAGGATCCAGCTCCTTTGCCAGCCGGCAGAAATCGAGGCCGTTCATCTTTGGCATATTGATGTCTGCCAGAATTAAGTCGATACGATGGCTGCGGACGGCCTCCAGACCCTCCTCGCCGTTCTCCGCCTCAAAGAACTCATCTATTCCGAGACGGTCAAAATCAATAAAAGCCCGTATGCCACGGCGGATAAGACTTTCGTCCTCTACTACCAGGAGATGATACATGGCGCCGCCTCCCTTCTTTTCCATTCTGTATTTGTATCATTATATAGCGCCGGGACGAAGATAGCAAGTCTTCCGGTCCCGGCGTTATCGTTCTATGGCCGTATTACATATCAAACAGTGATTTAAGATAGCCGTAGCCTTCCGTCTCCAGATCGTCGAAGGGGATGAAGCGGATCGAAGCACTGTTGATACAGTAGCGAAGTCCGCCCAGATCTTTCGGTCCGTCATCAAAGACGTGGCCTAAGTGGGTATCTCCGGCACGGCTGCTTACCTCTGTCCGCTTCATATTAAAACTGGTGTCGGTATGTTCTGTTACGACCTCAGGAATGATTGGTTTTGAAAAACTTGGCCACCCGCAGCCGGATTCAAATTTGTCCTCGGAACTGAACAGCGGTTCCCCTGTGACCACATCTACATAGATCCCCTTGTCAAATGTGGCGGCGTACTCGTTGGTATAAGGGCGCTCCGTGTCATTATTCTGAGTCACCTGGTACTGGATATCAGTCAGTTTTTCTTTCAATACCTGATCGTCAGGAACCGGATAATCTTCAGGCCGAATCAAGACGGAGAGATCATCGGACATGCCAAGCCCTTCTTCCCCGATGAATTCATCTGCGGCGTTTAAGTTGATGTGGCAGTAGCCGCCCGGATTCTTATCCAGATAATCCTGATGATAGTCCTCTGCCAGATAGAACTGATTCAGGGGCAGGATTTCTGTGACGACCGGATCCTTATAGTTCTCCTTCTGGCGGGCAGCTGCAGACTCGACGATGGCTTTATCTGCTTCATCCACATAATAGATGCCGGAGCGGTACTGGCTCCCGCGGTCATTTCCCTGACGGTTGATACTGGTCGGGTCAACGACTTTGAAAAAACCGTCTAACAGCTGTTCTGTGGAGATAAGGGCAGGGTCATAGACGACCTTGACCGTCTCCGCATGGCCGGTATTGTCATAGCAAACCTGCTCATAGGTTGGATTTTCCGTATTTCCATTGGCGTATCCTACGTCGGTATCACGTACTCCGGGCAGTTTTTTCATGTAGGCCTCGATGCCCCAGAAGCAGCCGCCGGCCAGGTAAATGGTGTGTAAATTGTCGTTGTTCATCATGGGTTCCTCCTGTTTTTGTTCCATGGACATAGTATCTGCTGTTTTCCCTGTATTAACAGCGCCGGTATTCAGCGTGGAGGCAGAACAGCCTGTGAGCAGAGCCATGGCGGCAGCCATAATGCCCATGCCCATTGATTTTTGCCAGTTTTTTTTCATGATACATGCTCCTTTCTATCCCGATTATTTTACAGATTCGAAAACTGTTTTAATCGTCTCATTGTCCGCATGGCTTGGAACTAACCTGACCATCACACCGTCAGAACCGATATATTCTGATGTGGGATAGCCGCGCACACCGGCCTGTGTCCCGTAAGCCCCGTCTGTGTCGAACAGAACTGTGATATGTTCGGTGTTTTCAACACCGGAAAACCATTTTTTGAAATCTTCGGTATTCTTTTCCCCCTTCTGCCCGGGGGCTACAATGGTTAAAACTCTAAAATCATTTTCTTCCGAGGAGAGCGTGTTGATATCCTCTAAGCCGCCCAGGCAGATCGGGCACCAGGAAGCCCAGTATTTCAGATAAACTTTTTTCCCATTAAAATCAGAGAGCTTAACCGTATTGCCGTCCAAATCCATCATTTCAAAGTCAGGCGCGGGGGTTTTCGGATTCAGCATTTCGGAAGTACTTTCCTTCCTCATCTCTGATTCCTCTGCCCCCATGGATTGAGAGGCAGCAGACCCGGTTTTTACCACAGTTCCGGCGCCGCAAGCGGTTAGAGAAATCAGTAAAAATACGGAAACAGCACCTGTTAATAAATTTTTTTTCCTCATAGTTTCTCCTTTCTGCTGTGTTAAACAAAGACAGTCAGAATACTGCCCAGATGATCCGTCATCAGTAAAAATCCCATCAGAATGATGATAACACCGCCGGCAGTCTTAATTTTTCCAAGGTGCCGATGAAGTCTTGTGACCTTCGCCAGCAGTACATCGGAAAAGAGAGACAGTGCCAGAAATGGGATCAGGAATCCCAGGGAGTAAACCGCCATTAAGAGAGCGCCGTAGAGCGGCTGGCTGCTGGTGGCAGATAAGCCCAGAATTGCACCCAGAACCGGACCGATGCAGGGGGTCCAGCCAAAACTGAATGTAAGCCCTAATAAAAATGCTCCGATATAGTCACCTCTCCGGGAGCGTTCCAAATTGACTCTTTTTTCCCGGTACAGCCATTTGATGGGAATCAGTCCTGTCTGATGGAGTCCCAGGATCATGACAATGAGTCCCATTACAGTCAGAAACGATTTGCTGCGGATGACTGATCCCAGCGCCCCTGCGCCAAAGCCCAGAAGGATAAAGCATACGGAAATACCGGCAACAAACAGAACGCTTTTTAAGAATACACGAAGCTTTCGTCTGGCTGCGTCTTCTTTTGACGCAACTCCGCCAGATGAAAAAAGGGAGAGATATACCGGCAGGAGCGGGAGGATACAGGGGGAGAAGAAGGAAACAAGTCCTGCGGCAAGCACTGTACTGATGGAAAGGAAGCTGGGGGTCATGGCGTCACCTCTTTCTTGATTGATGACTTTATTTTACCTCCTGTGAACCGTTATTGTAATGGAACGGCTTTCGGTTTTTCTTTGATTTCTTTAGGTTAATGGCACAGAAGCAGGGTTACAAAGGAAGCGCTGAAATGTTATAATAAAGATTCTAACCGTACTTTAACCTTGACTCCTGTATAATAAGCGTGTGATCACATAACACGGCAAAAATAAAATAATCAATCACAGGAGGCAATTATGATGTTAAAACACAAAACAGCAGCCGGTCTGGCTGCGGCAGCCATGATAACCACGTCGCTGGCGTTTACCGCATCTGCGGAGGGAAAAGACGTACAGGCGGATACCAGTAAATCCATCGTACTCGATTCTGCAGTGATAAGCAGTGTGGAGGCACAGCCGGGATTTACGCCTGAACTCATGACGGATGAAGACGGAAAAACGTATTTTATCGCGGAAGACGGCTCCAGAGTGTATATCAGCTGGACGGAAGATGGAGTTAACAGCGACGGCAGTATTCTGTTCAGTGTCGTTGCAGCTGACTGACCGGATTTACATTTGGATGTTTGAAAAAGAATGAGAGGATTGGAATTACCATGAGACTTTTGATTGTGGAAGATGAGGAAGATATGCGGGAAGCGCTGTGCTATGGCCTGCGTAAGCGCGGGTATGCAGTGGATGCTGCGGGTGACGGCGCAGATGCGGTTGAACAGTGCGGGATCAATGAGTATGATCTGGTAGTGCTCGACTTAAATCTCCCTGGTCTGGACGGCATGGAAGTGCTGAAGCATATCCGGTCCATGGAGAAACCGGCGAAGGTGCTGATTCTCTCGGCCCGCTCAGAACTCACAGACAAGATCAGGGGACTGGACAGCGGAGCCAGCGACTATCTCACCAAACCGTTTCATTTTGAAGAATTAGAGGCACGCATCCGTATGCTGCTGAGAAGATCCTTTATCCAGACAGAGGCCGCCCTGACGAGGGGAGGTCTCTGCCTGGATTCCAATTTAAAGACGGCATCTTTTCAGGGAAGACCGCTGGAATTCTCCATGAGGGAGTTCTCGATTCTGGAATATTTAATGATCCATATGGGCAGACCGGTCAGCGCCGAGGAACTGCTGGAGCACGTGTGGGACAGTGAGGCAGATCCCTTCTCCAACCAGGTGAAGGTCTATATCAGCGTCATACGGCGCAAGCTGCAGGCGGTTACGGATGAGGAGATCATCCGGAGTATCCGCGGAGCCGGCTATCTGATCGATAAGGAGGAAGAGAAATGCTGAAAAACATATCGCTCCGCATGCGTCTGACTCTGTTGTCGGCTCTGGTAATGGCCAGTGTGGCGGTGATTCTGACCGCCATGTTTCTCTTTGGGGCGGACCGTATTTTTGTCCGTGATTTAGGGCAGCAGATGACATTTCAGACACAGGATATTATTGTCACCAGCGTTAAGGCGGAAACTGCCCTGGACGACGATTCGAATATACAGTCAATTACCATATCTTTAAAAAAGGCTGGCACCCAGTTTAATCTTTGGGGGCTGGCGGCTCTTTTTCTGGTTCTCCTTCTGGGAACCGGGGCGACATGGCTGATGGCAGGCCATGTACTGAAGCCGCTGGAAGAACTGTCCTCCACCATTGAAGAGATTGGCGGCAGCGATTTATCGAGCCGTGTGGAGATAAAGGGCAGACAGGATGAGATCGGACGGCTTGCCCGGTCTTTTAATCATATGATGGACAAAGTCAGCGCCTCGTTTGAACGGCAGAAACGTTTTTCCGCCAGCGCTGCCCATGAACTGAAGACGCCGCTTGCCACAATTCTCGTGAATCTGGAGGTGCTGGAACTGGATGGAAAGACATCTCCGGCCCGAATGGAAAAGGTGCTGTCCATTGTCAAGGCAAATACGGAGCGGATGATCCGCCTGGTCGAGAATCTGATGCGGCTGACTTCAGAGGAGGCTCACGAGATGGATGAGGAAGTGCCGTTAAGTGAAGTGTTTGCCATGACATTGGATGAGCTTTCACCGATGATTCAGAAAAAGAATCTGACTGTCACCATAAAGAACACGCCGGATATCAGCCTGACAGGCAGCCGCATCATGCTTTACCGCGTCATGAGTAATCTGCTGGAAAATGCGGCGAAATACAACCGGGAGCATGGATCTGTCACGGTTGTCACAGGCAGGGACGGCGATGCTGTGGTGGTGGAGATTACAGACACGGGGATTGGAATCCCGGAAGAAGAGCTTTCACATATTTTCGAGCCGTTTTACAGAGTGGACCAGTCGCGGTCCCGCGCCGTGGGAGGCGCAGGTCTGGGACTGTCGCTTGTTAAGGATATTGTGGAGAAGCATGGAGGAGAGATTACGGTGAAGAGCGTAATCGGAGAGGGAACGACATTTATGCTGCGATTTCCCGGGAGGGAGCGGTCCTGATTTGCCGCAGCGGAATCAATCTAAATACCGGCTACCTCGGCGGCGCCATGAACTCCAATATCGATAAGGGCCAGCCGGGTGTCAGTGAAAATCATTTGAAACAGCTGCCGGTATGCGCCTGCCAGCCGTACTCCGTCTTTTTTACTGCAGCTTTCCTGAAGCTCTGCGGATACGAAAGACCAGCCCGGAACCTTCTCGGCCCCCGTCTCCTCCAGCCGCAGAATACTGCCCTTTAAAAGAAGAAGCGTGAGTTTGCTGTAGATATCGCGGACGGCAGCAAGCGGGCAGTAATGGACAACCGCCTGCATCCCGGCGCTGATGACGGCCACCATGGAGCTTTTTTCTTCCGGAATAGCGGCGGCACCGGCTATGGCCGCCAGTGCTTCCTCTGGAATCCATGGAAAGGTGTAAAGAAAGACCGGTTTCCCTGTAACCGCCAGCAGCTGAAGCGCTTCCAGGAAGGCTTTTAAATTGCCGTCCAGCATCAGTTCCTTTAAGCGATAAGGGATCGAGGCATCTCCGGGGCCAATGACTCTGGTTCCTACGCCATTGATGGTCTGAACCACACCCAGAGTGTTCAGGAGGCCGATGGTCCGGCGGATCGTAATCTCGGAAACGTGATACGTATCTGCCAGAACCGGCCCTCCGGGAAGAAGTGTTCCCAGGGGATAAATACCCTGATTAATCTTACATATCATATCGATAGCCACGATATCACAGTAGCGGGTGCGGCCTTTGTTCGGTTCCCAGACGAAGGCCTCCGGTTCGATGTCCGGCGGAAGTTCCAGTTCGGCCAGATACTCTTCAATCGGTTTCCGGAACGTCTCAGACAGATGCTCCAGACGATGCCCGATGGACTCGGCAGACTCTTTTGTGAAATCTTCGAAGCAGCTGGTATATTCCAGAGCGGCAGCATGCAAAAATGCTTCCGCTTCTTTTTTTCCCAGTTTCAAACAGAGGATATCGAGGAGAGCGCTTTCAGCGAAGGAACTGATATCGTAGTAAAGGCTCAGCGCAGTCTGACTGCCCAGCGAATGGAGCGAACGCTCGAACTGCTGATACAGGCTGCGGCCGGGAAGGGCCTTCTCCTTTTTTAAAGCGAGTGATTCCCGGCAGTGAAGCAGGCTCTGTAAGCATATGGCCGGTGACAGAATATGGAGACTCTTTAAGAGGTCTGACAGCGCCGCGGCCCGCCGCTTAAAAATGTCGCTCTCCAGGTAGTTCTCGTATGGTTTTCCAAGAATAATTGTGTTTTTACCGCGGTTAAGCTGAATCAGGCCGTCGCGTTCCAGCATTTTGAGCGCGCGCTGGGCAGGACAGTAGGAGACCCGGAACCGTTCGGCGATTTCCTTCGCGGAGGGAAAACGTTCGCCGTCATCAAAAAATCCAAGTTGTATTTTGCCTGCCAGACTGCGATAGATCGTTTGTTCCTTACTGTTGGTATTTGACATGGTATCCTTCCTTTTTAACGTAAGTTCATGGGACAGAGTCCGCTATGCGTTCATACACCGCTCTAAAACGGTAATTAACCGCTCCACATCGATCGGTTTTGCAATATGATCGTTCATCCCCACGCTGTATGCCTTTCCGATATCTGTGGTGAAGGCGTTGGCGGTCAGCGCGAGTATCGGGACAGACGGGGCGTCTTCCCGTTCAAGGCTCCGTATGGCTGCCGCAGCGTCATAGCCGTTCATGACAGGCATCTGGATATCCATCAGAATAGCATTGTAATAGCCAATGGGGGAGGAACGGAAGGCTTCGACGGCCTCCTGCCCATTCTCAACGGCTTCAACGATTATTTCCTGCATTTCCAGAAGCTCTATGGCGATCTCCCTGTTCAGCTCGTTGTCCTCGGCAAGAAGAATCCGTTTGTCTGCCAGCGCCGGGCGGCTCTGTTCCTCTGCAGCGCCGGAACCGGTGGAATGGCCGGACTCCAGAAACAGCTGTAATACGTGGAGCATTTTGGACTTAAACAGCGGTTTTGATATGAAGGCGTCGGCGCCGGCCTGCAGAAATTCGGCCTCTATGTCGGAATAATCATAGGCGGATATAATAATGATGGGGACATCGTTGCCAAGCCTCTTTCTAAGCACCTTGACGGTCTCCAGGCCATCCATCTCCGGCATCTTCCAATCCAGGATCACGGCAAAGAAGTCATCTCCGCATTTGTGCGCTTCCTCCGCACGGGTCACTGCCTCTGCACCCGACAGTACCCAGCAGCCGCGCATGCCAAGTTCAGTTAAAAGCGCGGAGGCGCTTTCGCATACAATCTGGTCGTCATCCACGACGAGAACGGGAAGACCGTTAAGCTCTTCCGTATCGGTTACCTCTTCGTTGACGAGTTCCAGCTGGACTGTAACCGTAAACTGGCTGCCTTCTCCCAGCCTGCTGGTTACTTCAATGGAGCCGTTCATCATGCGCACGATGTTCTCTGTTATGGCCATACCCAGGCCGGTTCCCTGTATTTTGCTGATTCGGGAATCCTCCGCGCGTGAAAATGGCTCGAAAATGTGGGGAAGGAACTCTTCCGACATACCGATTCCCGTATCGGTTATGATAAATTCAAATTGCGCCTTCTGTGAGGAGAGGGAAAGAATCTCTTTAATACTCAGGCTGATCTGGCCGCCGTTGGGCGTGTACTTGACGGCGTTTGTCAGGAGGTTTATGAGAACCTGCTGAAGACGGTCCCCGTCGGTTATGACCGTCTCATGCCGGACTTTAGAGGCGCTGATCTGAAACTGCAGATCTTTTTCGGAGATCAGAGGCTTACACATGGCAAACACATTTTCAATTAATTCCGGAAGCTTTACTTCTTCCGGCGTTAGATCGATCTTCCCGCTTTCGATTCTTGACATATCCAGAACCTCATTGACCAGGCTGAGGAGATGGCGGCTGGATACATTGATTTTGCTTAAACAGTCGCGGATTTTCTCCGGTGAAGAAAGGTTGGCCTGGGCGATGGCGGCCATACCCATGATCGCGTTCATGGGAGTGCGTATGTCGTGGGACATGGAGGAGAGGAAGTTTGTCTTGGCCGAGTTGGCTACCCGTGCCGCCTGATACGCCTCCTCCAGGGCTTTCTTCTGCCGTTCCTGTTCTGCCCGGTCCTTCGTCAAATCGATGCCGATGCTGTAGAACGAGGGAATGCCATCCCAGCTGTTCTCCCCGCTGGCATAGCAGAAGGTCATGGTCAGAATTTTGACCTGACCGTCCCGCGTGATAATCCTGCTTTCAAAGGCAGTGCTTTCACCGGTAATCCGTATCTGTTCCAGCAAAAGCTGTAAGCGGGAGAGGTCATCCGGATGGATGTAGGTACACTGCCGTCCCAGTTCATTCTCAAACTGTTCTTCCGTATATCCAATGATATCTAAAAAATTGGCTCCATACCACATGATGGTGCTGCAGTCTCTGGCATCCAGCCGGGCAAGACCGCCGGGAATAGTCCGGATCAGGGCATCGCGTTCCCGGTCCTTTTTTGCCAGCTTATATTCCGTGCTGAACATATCGTGGGAAAGCTCGAGCCGGGCCCGGTGTCCGTTCCAGTCGATAATCCGGTTCTTAATCATGAACGTCCGGTTCAGCAGAGGATTGTCGAATTCCCATTCGTAGAATTCATCTGTCCGCAGGCGGCTGTTCGTACAGAAGGGGCATGGCTCGGTCCGTCCCTGGATGATCTCGTAGCATTTATGGCCCAATGGAGCTTTTTTGGTGCACTGAAGTGTATCAGCGGCTGTCTGGTTTATATAGAGAAGTTCGTAGCTGTCCATGTCACTGATATAGACATTTCCTATGTATTCATCCATCATCCACTCAAAATACTGTACCTTCTGTTCTGCCTGGTCAACGAGATCGCTGATATCGGTCAGAGTCATGAAAACTGTGGGACAGCCAGAGGGGGTTTCCTCTGTGATGGTACCGTGAATACGAACGTGAAGAAATGTTCCTGTCTTTACCGGAATGCGGCAGTCTGCAGAAAAAAGGTTCTGCCCGTGTTCTGCCGCGGCAGACAGGGCCTGGCTGATGATGTCAAATTCACCGGGGTGCTGGTGAAGGTATTGGCGCAGTGTGGGGCAGGATAAGTTGAATTCCTCTTTTGAATAACCGGAACTCTTATAAAAAGAAGGATTGGCACACAGGAGAGTGAGTTCCTGGTCAAAGATACACTGGCAGGCGGGACTGCCAATCATTTCCAGCATGGAGAGTAAACCGTCCATGCCCATTCCGGCAGCATCGGGCCGCTCCGCTTTCTGTTTTACCGCGTCTTGTAATTCCATAATCTGATAACTCTCCTTTGTTATACATTCCATTTGATATTCAAATATAATATGATAAAGCACCTGGTTCATATTATATCTGAATGAAACGGTAAAAGCAATACTGAGACGTGTATGAAAAAAGGAAATACGGGGAGGATCCGTTTGACACAGAGGAAAGGAGCGGTTAGAATGAAGGAAAAGAAGGGGCTATGAAAGTAAGACAGCGTCCGTGGGGACGATGGCGGACAGGAGTTTATCATGAAAGTAATTCATACCGTGGAGCTAAAGCCGGGAAGTTATGAGGAGATGCTGCCTGATTTTTCCCTGGACTTCCCGTATATTGCGTCTTATGTGGAACTGGAAAAGCATCTGGGCAGACAGTCGCCCTGGCACTGGCATAAGGAGGTCGAACTGTTCTATATGAAAGAAGGGGCGCTGGAGTATGACACCCCCCAGGGGAAAACTGTGTTTCCGCAGGGGTCAGCCGGTTTTGTCAATTCGAACGTACTTCATATGTCAAAGGTGAGACAGGGAGAGAAAACTTCGGTTTCCATGATTCATATTTTCGATCCCCTGCTGGTGAGCGGGCAGACGGGAAGCCGGATTGACCAGAGATACGTGCGTCCGCTCATCACAGCACCCGGGATCGAGATCCTCGGGATGTACCCGGACCGTCCGGACCATGCGGAATTTCTGGAGATTCTCAGAGAATCGTTTGAACTTCCGGAAGATGGATACGCCTACGAGATCCGTCTGCGGTCGCTTCTCTCGGAGCTGTGGTGCCGGCTGCTTGCCATGGCGGAGCCTCTCTGCCATGAAGACGCTCAGGGCAGCAGGTCGAGTGAAAAGATGAAGATGATGATGGCGTTTATCCATGAACACTGCGCGGATAAAATTACGGTGGCGGAGATTGCTGCGGCCGCCTATATCAGTGAACGGGAATGCTTCCGGACGTTTCAGGACTGTCTTAAGATGACGCCGGTGGAGTATATGACGGATTACCGTTTACAGAAGGCGTGCCATATGCTGGCGGAAGGGAACGACTCCATCACCAGGATCTGCCAGTCCTGCGGGCTGGGCAGCAGCAGCTATTTCGGTAAGGTATTTCGGGAGCACATCGGATACAGTCCCATGGAGTACCGACGGAAATGGCGGAATCGTGATATATACTGACAGAAATATGATAGTTTCCTGAATAAAACTGCACTATAATGATATTGTAAAACGAGGATAACAGCTTAACCGGTGCAGGGGTCCGGCAGGCCGGACTGTTTTGTTCAGGAGGGATGGATATGATGAAACTCAGGATATTAAATATGAAGGAATTTTTGAAAACTGTCAACGGATGCGAGGGTCCCGTCTATCTGGTGGACTCTGATGGAAGAAGAGAAAACGTGAATAAAGAGTACGGAACCCAGGTCAGACTGCAGGCGGAATATCAGAGAAACCGGAATACTCTGGTGCTGTGTCTTGCGGTTCCAGTCCCCAGGGATTACTTAAACATCGTGAATTATTATGCGGGCGACTGCTGAACGCCGGCTAAGAATTCATCAGAACGGCCCGATGTGTTGAAATGGCACACCGGGTTTTTTTTGATTGTCGTGGAGGTTTCGGTGCAGCGCGTGAGAACGGCTGATCCGCAGAATGGGAATATCCCGGTTCAAAAACGGACAAAATGTGAAGATACCCCAAAAAGGGCACTGGATGGAAAGCGTGCGGACGGTCTGCATGGTAAAATAAGCACAGCAGTTGAGAGGAAAATTGAAAGGAGACAAAAGGATGCATGCATGGGAAGCGATCGACGGGGTGCTGGATTTTATGGAAGAGCATTTGAGGGAGGAGATGAATACGGAGGCGCTGGCACAGTCGGCCGGCCTTTCTCCCTTCTATTTTCAGCGCCTGTTTAAACGGCTGACAGGACGGCCGGTGCTGGAATACGTTAAGATGCGGCGCCTGGCCCTTGCCGCCTCGGCGCTTGAGGACAGGGAAAAGAGGATTCTGGATATTGCTGTGGATTATGGATTTTCCAGCCACGCTTCATTTACAAGGGCGTTTAAGGAGGCGTATGGCATCTCGCCGGAGAAGTACCGGAAGGACAGGCCCATGCTCAATATGTGCGAAAAGCCGGAGCTGTCCATGAGATACCATCTGGTGGATGAGGGGGTGCCGCTGATTGCGGGGGATATCGTTCTGGAGATCCGGCGAATGCGGCTCACGGAACCAGAATGGTATCTTGGATTGGAGACTGCTGTGGAGATTAAGAAACAGGTGCCTGCAGGCGAGAGTACCGGAATCGATGTTCCGGGTCAGTTGTGGAAAGCATTCCATGAAAAGAAGCCGGCTGTGGATGGACTGGCACAGGAGGGACCGGAAATGGGGATGTCCCATAAGGCAGACCCGGAAATGGGGACGTTTTTGTATTTTGCAGGAGCCCTGGCAGAGAGAGGAACGGAGTACGCAGGTGCAGAAGAAAAATCGGCGGAAGACGGGTTTCCCCTGGTAAAGCGGGAGCTGCCTGCGGGAGAGTATCTGGTATGCAGAATCGAGGCGGAGACATTTGAAAAACTTGTGACTGCTGCGCTGGATCAGGCAGGAGTATACTTATTCGGGACGTGGCTTCCGGCGCACGGTCTGACAGTCCTGCCATTTTCTGCGGAAAAGTATTTTTCGAAAAATGAGGATGATATTTATATGGAAATATGGGTAATGCCGGCTCCAGCCAAAGAGCAAGATGCGAAGTAAGGGAAGCTGCAGAACGGGAATACCGGACAGCAAAAAACGTCGAGAGTTATTTTCTGATTTTTTGTATGATCATTGTGTCAGCATAACAGGGAGGTGATGGAGATGAAGGAACAGGTGGAAGCGGTTCAGAGGATGCAGGACTATATCCAGGAGCATTTAAGGGAGACGGTTACTCTGGCTGATTTATCCAGGGTGTCGCTGTTCTCGCCGTGGCATTCCTACCGGTTGTTCCGGCAGTGGACGAACCAGACTCCGGCCGACTATATCAGGCGGCTGCGTCTTTCCGAATCTGCGCTGAAGCTGAGAGATGAGCGGTGCAGAATCGCAGATGTGGCGTTTGAGTACGGGTTTGGCAGTGTCGATGGGTACCAGAGGGCATTTTTCCGGGAATTTGGCTGCAATCCCCGCGAATATGCCGGGAATCCGGTTCCTCTGTATCTGTTTACCCCGTATGGCGTCAAATACAGAGAGCTCAGAAAGGAATGGAACGCGATGGAAAATGTGAAAAATGTGTTTATCCAGGCAATCGACAAACCGGTGCGCAAGGTGATTATTAAGAGGGGGATTAAGGCGGAGGATTACTTCCCCTACTGTGAAGAGGTGGGGTGTGATGTCTGGGGGCTGTTAACCAGCATGAAATCCCTCTGCGGCGAACCGGTATGCCTCTGGCTTCCGGAGGCATACCGCAGTCCGGGGACATCGGTCTATGTACAGGGCGTTGAAGTCGCTGCGGATTACGGCGGACCGGTTCCGGAGGGCTTTGACGTGATCGAGCTTCCGGCGGCGAAGTACCTCATGTTTCAGGGGGAACCGTTTGAGGAGGAAGATTACTGTGAGGCGATTGAGGCGGTGAGGACGGCTGTCCAGAGGTACGAGCCGTCTGCTGCGGGATACCAGTGGGATGAGGGGAATCCCCGGATTCAGCTGGAACCAGTCGGTACCAGAGGCTATATCGAACTGCTTCCGGTGCGAAAACTGTAAAAAGAACTGTAAAAAGACGGACAAAAAGGTGACACACAGCTGCTGCCTTTTTGTCCGTCTTTTTACGATTCTTCTGCGGCAGGTTTTTTGATGGATTGAGCTCTGCCCAGTACCCGTTAGAGGCACTCCAAAGTTCTTGACAGACATATGGCATCGTGTTATGTTTAAGCAGAATGTGTTATGACTTAGAGTATTTGGGAATGAATTCCGGGAGGGCAGAGATGGCGCGGCATATAAAAACACTTAAATTAGGGACCAGATTCAGTATTCTGGCCGGTCTTCTGCTGTGTATCAGCACGGCCCTTATCATCGTATTCTGTGGAGCTGTTTTCCGTGCCCAGTTTATGGATATGCTGACAAAGGAGTGTGTTCAGGGAACGAATCTTCTGGATTATGAACTCTCAAAGGAGGATTACACGGATCAGGACAGGACTCGGCTTCTTGATGAGCTGAAAGCCCGGACTGGTTACGAGTATACGATCTTCGAGGGAGATAAACGGGTGGCGACCACCGTGATGAAGGATGGAACGCGTGCTGTGGGAACAACATTGGATCCGGCCATAGCGGAAATTGTTCTTTCTGAGAGAAAATCATTTGTGGGGGAAACCTCCATCCTTGGTATTCCCCATGTCTGTTCGTACGTACCGCTGTACGATGCGGACGGAACCGTTGGCGGGCTTATTTTTTCCGGAGTGTCAAGCTATGAAGCGAAATCCGCGATGCATCGGGCACTGTGGACGATGGGGATCGTGGGACTGCTCTGTGCGGCGGCCGGAGTGTGGCTGATTCTGTTTTTCACAAAAAGAGCCATAACGGTTCCTTTTGCCAGGCTGAAAAGGTTTGCCCATACGGTGGAACAGGGGGACTTCGGGATTGCTTCAAAGACTCCGGTGACATCGGGAATTGTATCGGGAGATGAGATTGGTGAACTGGCAGGAACCTTCGAACTTACGGTGAAAAGGCTGAGAGAGTATATCGGAGAACTGTCTTATGTGCTGGGGCGGATTTCGAACAACGATCTGACGGCAGGCCCGGTTCTCGATTATGTCGGGGATTTCAGTTCAATACGGGAATCTCTGGATCATATCACCACGCGGCTGAATGATACGCTGGAAGAGATCGTTCAGTCGTCGGCCCAGGTGGCTGAGGGGGCCGGTATGGTGGCTGATGGAGCCATGACACTGAGTCAGGGGGCGCAGGAGCAGGCGGCTTCCGTGGAAGAGCTTGCCGCGACGCTGGAAGCTGCATCAGAAGAGGTTGACAGTACGGCCCGCAATGCGGGAGAGGCAAGCCTCGTCTCACAGGAGGCAGTCCGGGTACTGGAGGCGGGAAAGGTTCAGATGGAACAGCTTACCGATGCCATGAATGATATCACCCAGGCCTCTGATGAGATAGGGCGGATCACAAAGGTAATTGAAGATATTGCGCTGCAGACGAACTTACTGGCGCTGAACGCCGCTGTCGAGGCTGCCCGGGCAGGTGAGGCAGGAAGGGGATTTTCCGTGATAGCGGAGGAAGTGAGAAGTCTTGCGGGAAAAAGTGCAGAGGCATCCAGAGATACGGTAGGGCTGATTGAGAATGCAAACGCGGCGGTCAGCAAAGGCAGACAGATTGCGGTTTCCACTGCCGGGGCCCTGGATCAGGGCGTGACGGCTTCCAGTCAGGCGATGGATCTGGTGCGTGGAATATCGGCCGCGTCAGCACAGCAGGCGGAACATATCAGGCTTTTACAGGGCGGCATGAACCAGATTGCCGAAATTGTTCAGTCCAATTCCGCCACTGCCGAGGAGGAAGCGGCGGCCAGCCAGACGCTCTCCGATGAGGCGGGAAGACTGGACAGTATCGTGGCGTCTTTCAGGCTCAGACAGAGAGCCAGGACGGAATAAGAGGAAGGAGGCAGAACCATGGAAATAAAGCTTTTGGAGGATGATTTCTCAGTCTGTAAAATCCGGGATCTGTCAGGTGTAAACCTGACGGATGCGTTTTATTTTATCGGAAAAACCGATGAGGAGTTATCGCTGGTATGCAGAACGGAACATGTTCCGGAGGAGACGACGGACAGGGAGGATGGCTGGAAGGCATTTCGAATCGAGGGAGTGCTGGATTTTTCGCTGATCGGAATTTTGGCGGAAATATCGGCGGTTCTGGCGGAGTGCTCGATCGGTATTTTCGTTGTTTCCACGTTCAATACGGATTACGTTCTGACGAAGAAAGAAGATTTTATGCGGGCGGCACAGGCGCTCTCGGAGAAGGGATACGCGGTGAAATAGAAAATACCACAGTACAATGAAAAAGGACCAGCTGGGGGAGCTGGTCCTTTTTTCGGAGAAGGTATTTCGTTTCTTATGGGGTGTAGCAAAAACTATATAATGTATTGGGGGGGTTTACGATTATTAATATACACCATAACCCATACAAAAGTGTTCACAAACTTAAAGAAATTTAAAGAATAAAATTGTGCGATTTACCAGTAAAAAAATATTGATTGTTGGAAATGGATAAAAAACAACTGGTTTTACGGAAGCTGTGCCGTCATTTAGCCGTTTTAAAGGAGCAATAAAATTTGGCAATCAGTTGCTTATCCATAGGGAGTGTGATATTCTGCTCGTATCATAACTATGCGAACCTTCGCGTAAACACCGGAGGAACCGGAGTACATGCATCAGAGGACATGCTGAATGGCTGAATGAAAAAAATTGTGACCGGCCTGTAACGAACCGGGATTCTGTAACACTAATTAACAGAGAGGAGGAAATACATGTATGGATTCCATGGAACAGATTTATTTATCACACGCGAGAACAGTATATGCCTTTCTCCTGACGAAGACGCAGAATCCGGATCTGGCGGAGGAACTGACCCAGGAAACCTTTTATCAGGCGGTAAAAAGCATCCATAGATTTAAAGAGCAGAGCAGTGTATCCACCTGGCTCTGCGGCATTGCACGGAACGTATGGTTCGATCATCTGCGGAAGCAGAAGGGCAGGGCTGATTTTAAAGAAGCGGAGGAAATCGCAGTCCCCTCCGCTGAGGAGGAGGTATTCTGCTCCTGGGATCATCTCTCGGTCATGAAGCAGCTTCATGGTCTGGAGGAACCCATGCGCGAGGTGATGTATTTACGCCTGTCCGGCAGTCTCACCTTTGGCCAGATCGGAGAGATTATGGGAAAGAGTGAGAACTGGGCGAGAGTGACGTTCTATCGGGGAAAGGAAAAAATTGTAAAGGAGGCGAAGGAACGTGAAACAGAACATACCCTGTGAAATGATTCAGGATCTTCTGCCGCTGTATGTGGATGGGCTGACGTCCGATGAGAGCAGCAGGCAGATTGAGGCACACTTAGAGACCTGCGGCGACTGCCGCAGCCGGTATCAGCGGATGAAAGAGGACCTTGAACGGGAAACGCAAGTGAAGCAAAAGGAAAATGAACGGGAAATCGATTATCTGAAAAAAATCAGGAAGAGCAGCATACGAAAGGTGTTTTTGGGAATTTTCTCCGCCTTTGCCGTAATCCTGCTGGCCCTGTTCCTGAAATTGTTTGTCATCGGATATCCGGTGGATTCCTACCTTGTGACGTATGCCAATGTAAACGGGAACATGCTGTCGGTTGGGGGAATCTTATACGATTCCTCCCCGGTATACCGGCGGTATAAACTGATCGGAGAGGAGGATGGAAATACAAAACTGGTGATCTACGGATGTCTGCCATCCGTCTGGAACCGGAATGGAGCATTTAATTTGGACATTGATTTGACGGAAGTGGGAACGGATCTTACGATCAACGGGATGACCGTGAAGCAGGATGGAACCATTGTCAGCAGACAGGCCAATGAACTGTTTGCCGCAAAGCATCCGTATGTGGGGGATATGTCCGCCAACGGCAGAGCTGCGCAGCTGCTTGGAATCGGGAATACGCTGGGAAGCTTTAAAAATGAGCTTCAGACTTCGGCAGAACCGTATGGCTGGACTCTGAAGTTCGAAAACAATGCTGCCAATTCGGCTGTATTCGATGAGCAGATGAAGGGATACGCCTGCGTCCTGATGGCCCTGACCGGAAATCTGGGAGAGGTCACCTGGACGTATACGGTGGAGCTGGAGGAGGGGCCGGCAGTAAGACAGCGAACCATGACCCGGGAGGAGTGCTCCGAGTGGGCTGGAGAACCTGTGGAGACATTTGCGGAGAGTCCGGAAGCGGTTCAGAGGCTGCTTGACCTTATTGGAGAGAAGATGAAGTAAAAATAACGCATTTTATCAGGGACGGCAAACGGTATACGACGGCGGTGAAGGACCTTTGGAGCCGCAGACAGAATGGAGGGACAAACGATGACGCGAATATGTTTGGTCGAGGATGACAGGGAGATTGCAAAGAACCTTGTGCTTTTGCTTCGCTCGGAAGGCTTTGCGGTTACGCACGCTCCCACGCGGGAGGAGGCGTTTGCCGCAGCGGAGGAACATAAATTTGATCTGGCACTGATCGATATTGCGCTGCCGGATGGGAATGGTTTTACGGTATACACGAAAATTAAGGAGACTCAGGATATTCCTGTGATCTTTCTGACCGCGTCGGGCGATGAGACGAGTGTCGTCACAGGTCTTAACATGGGGGCGGATGACTATATTACCAAGCCCTTCCGTCCGCGTGAGCTGATTGCGCGGATCGAGGCTGCCCTGAGAAAAAACGGGCGGCTGGGGGCAGTATTTGAGATCTGCGGGCTTTTTGTAGATGTGGCGGGAGGTGTGGTGAAGAAGAACGGCAGCGAGGTTTTTCTTTCCGCGTTAGAGTACCGTTTACTTCTGGTGTTTGTCAATAATCCCAGGAGTATTATTACCAGGGGAAGACTGCTGGACGAATTGTGGGATGCAGCAGGCGAATATGTCAATGACAATACATTGACCGTGTACATCAAGCGTCTGCGGGAAAAGATAGAAGACGATCCCGCAAATCCGCAGATCATTCTGACGGTCCGCGGGACCGGATATCGACTGGGAGGCGGCTATGCTTCGGAATAGGGAATTTCGGCAGTTTGCTGTGGTATACGCCTTCACAGCAGCTGTCACAGTCATACTTGGATTTATCATTCACTGGGCGGCCGGAATTCTTGCGGTCTTTTCTGCAGCCGCCTTTGGCACGGCGTTTTTGTTGTTTACCAGAGCCAGATACAGAAGTATTGCGCGCCTTTCCGGTCAGATTGATCTCGTGCTGCATCATGCGGACCGCCTGGATCTGGATGAACTGGAGGAGGGAGAGCTGTCGATTCTCCACAGTGAGATAACCAAAATGCTGCTGCGGATTCGGGAGCAGAATGAGGCGCTGAAGAAAGAAAAAATGCATCTTGCCGATTCACTGGCCGATATTGCCCATCAGCTCCGAACGCCTCTCACATCAGCAAATCTGATTCTGTCTTTGCTGGAGAAGGATCCTGACGAAAAGGAACGGAGAGCCTTTGTACGGGAAACGGAGGAGCTGCTGGTGCGAATGGACTGGCTGCTTACCTCCCTGCTGAAGCTGTCCCGTCTGGACGCGGGGGTCGTGGTATTTCAGAAGGAACCGGTTGACGGCTATGATCTGATCAACGCAGCGCTTCGCCCTTTACTGATCCCAATGGAACTGCATGGAATCGTGGTGCAGACGGATGTCCGGAAATCGGCGCCGTCAAAATCGGCGTCTTCCCAACCGGACTCCCCTGTGGTCATACAGGGGGATTCGGGCTGGCTGGCGGAGGCAGTTCAGAACATCCTGAAAAACTGTATCGAGAGCATCGGGGATAACGGAAAGATTGAGATCGGGCTGACGGATACGGTGCTGTTTACTGAAATTTCGATTCATGACAGCGGGCCGGGATTTGAAAGCGCAGAGCTGCCCCGCATCTTTGACCGGTTTTACAGTGGAAAACGCACGGGAAGCACAGGAAGGGCGGGATACGGGATTGGACTGGCTCTATGCAGGATGATTATCATCCGGCAGGGCGGAACGGTTACGGCAAAGAACCACCCGCAGGGCGGCGCAGTTTTTGTGATTCGTTTTCCAAAGTGACGGATCTCTCACCTGAAAGTCACAGGAATGTAAGAGTAATTTTCTATTATATGAGTATACCATGTGGAAGGAGGCTCACATAATGGAGCTTATAAAAATTGATGATCTGTGCAAAGTATACGGCAGAGGTGAAAATCAGGTTGCCGCCCTCGACCATGTGTCGCTCACCATCGAAAAGGGAGAGTTTACTGCGATTACAGGGCCGTCCGGGTCCGGAAAATCGACACTGCTCCATATCATCGGCGGTGTGGATATGCCTACCAGCGGAAAGGTTTTTCTGGACGGTCAGGATATCTATGCGGGCGGCCATGACAAGCTGGCTATTTTCCGCAGACGGCAGGTAGGGCTGATTTACCAGTTCCACAACCTCATTCCGACCCTGAATGTGGTGGAAAATATAACGCTGCCTGTTCTGATGGACAGACGGAAGGTCAATGAGGAACGGCTGAACGAACTGTTGGAAATGCTTGGGCTGGAAGACCGCAGAACACATCTGCCCAACCAGCTCTCCGGCGGCCAGCAGCAGCGGGTATCCGTCGGGCGGGCTCTGATGAACGCCCCGCAGGTCTGCCTGGCCGATGAACCGACCGGAAGCCTGGACAGCCGCAACGGGCAGGAAATCATCAGTCTGCTGAAATTAAGCAATAAGAAATACGGGCAGACCCTCATCGTCGTCACGCACGATGAATCGATAGCCCTGCAGGCAGACCGGGTGATCGGGATATCCGACGGCAGGGTGGTACGGGACGAGAGGATGGTGTGAGAATGAATATTTTCCATAAGGTCACCCTCCAGAGCATGAAAAAAAGCCGTACAAGGACGGTTGTAACCATCATCGGGGTTATTCTGTCAACTGCCATGATTACGGCTGTCACGACGTTTTCCGTTTCACTGCTGAACTATATGATAAAAGGAGCGACGGTAAAATATGGCGGCTGGCACGTAGAATTTGTGGACATCGATTCTGCGTTTGCTGAGGAACAGGCCAGGGACCGCGATGTGGCTGATACGGCTGAAATTGATAATATCGGCTATGCGTACTTAAATGGCGGGAAAAATCCCGACAAGCCCTATCTGTTTATAACAGGATTCAGTAAAAAGGCTTTTGACACCGTGCCTGTCAGCTTAGTCTCCGGCAGGCTGCCGGAAAACAGCGGTGAGATTCTGGTTCCGGCCCATGTCGCCGCAAACGGAGGTGTTAATTTTTCCGTGGGGGATACGCTGTCCCTGACCATCGGAGGCCGTATGGCAGAAGATGGAAGTCTGGGTCAGCACGATCCTTTCCGCTCCAGGAATGAGCAGGGGAAGGCAATGGAAAAATTTGTGCCGCGGGAAGAGAGAACCTATACGGTTGTCGGGATCTGTGAAAGACCGGCTTTTGAAGAGTTTACCGCGCCGGGCTATACTCTGATTACGGCAGCGGATCCGGCAGATCAGACGGGCAGCTGCAGTGTTTTTGTCACACTGAAAAAACCGGGGAAGGCTGCTTCCTATATCAGCAGAACTGCCGGACAGAACGCTTATGTCCTGAATGACAATGTGCTTCGTTTTCTGGGAGTATCCAGCGATCGGCTGTTTAATACACTCCTGTATTCGGTGGGCGGGATGCTGACTGTGCTGATTATGACAGGCTCGATTTTTCTGATTTATAACTCATTTACCATCTCTTTAAGCGAACGGACGCGGCAGTTTGGCATTCTCGCATCCGTGGGAGCTACGGCAGGACAGCTGCGTAACTCGGTGCTGTTTGAAGGTCTCTGTATCGGTGCGGCCGGTATCCCCACAGGCATGATTATGGGCATTGGCAGCATCAGCCTGGTGATATCTGCTGTAGCGGAGTATTTTAAAAATTTTGGTTACAGCACGGTGACGCTGTCTTTGACGGTGTCCGGCCCGGCCATAGCGGGAGCAGCGGTGATCAGCCTGGCAACTATTCTGTTCGCCGCCTGGATTCCGGCCAGGAAAGCGGCGGCCAGGCCTGTGATGGAAAGCCTCCGTCAGACCAATGAAATCAAAGTCGAATCCAGGGACGTGAAAACGTCAAAAGCGGTGCAGCGCATCTATGGCCTGGAGGGAACACTTGCGCTGAAAAATTTTAAAAGAAACAAAAAACGCTGCCGCAGCATTGTGCTTTCACTCACCTTAAGCGTTGTACTCTTTGTGTCAGCCAATGCCTTCAGCGCCTGTTTGAAACAGGGGGCGAACCGGTCTGTTGTAAATTCGGATTATGACATCTGTTTTACGTCTCAGAATATCGACGAAAATGAATTGTTCCGGCTTTACGGCAGATTGAAAACCGCGGAGGGAATCAGGGAAAGCTCTTATCAGGCGCTGATGACGTATTCCTGCGCGGTAAAAGCCGGTGATTTATCGGACGATTACCGGAAATCTGCAGGGGCTGGGATACAGGAGGAGACAGTAAATCTGCCGATGGATATTCAGTTTATCGAGGACAGGGAATTTTACAGCTTTATCGAGAGTCTGGGGCTGTCTCCGGAAGAATACACCGGACAGAATGCCAAAATGATCGCTGTGGCCAAGGAGAAGACGAAACAGAAGAACAACGGACAGAGCGGGCTGGAGGATCTGTTTGCAGAACGCACCATGCAGGTGTCGGTGACTCCCGGAGAAGAACACCTTGCAAAGCTGCAGGATTCAGCTCCGTCCAGATCAGAGAAACAGATAAGTCTTACATTGGTCGATACGATACCGCTGGATACGCTTCCCAGGAATGCTTCCGGGAAAAAGTCCTTTGTTTTTATGATTGTTGCGCCCTGGCAGTTAAGGGAATCGTTTGAAGCTCCCGATGCCGGAGAGATAATGGGGCTGACTTTTCGGTCGGATACCCCCTCACAGTCGGTGGCTGAGATGAGAGAGATCATTCAGGAATCAGGCATTGTGGTGGATTACAATCTGTATAATGTGAACAAAATGTTTGAAGAAAACCGCAGCATTCTGTTTGTCATTCACGTATTTTCGTATGTGTTTGTGATGATGATTTCCCTGATTGCCGCCGCCAATGTATTCAACACGATTTCTACCAATATCAGGCTGCGCAGACGGGAACTGGCACAGCTGCGGTCGATTGGTATGGCTGACCGTGCTTTTGATAAGATGATGAATTTTGAGTGTATTTTTTACAGCCTGCGGACTCTGGGGATTGGGCTTCCGGCAGCGGGGATCTGCAGCTGGCTGATCAGCAGAGGCATGATTGCCGGCGGAGCGGACGTAAGCTTCGCGGTTCCGTGGGGCAGTATGGCAGTGAGTGCATTGAGTGTGTTCTTTATCGTGTTTTTTACAGCGAAGTATGCGGCTGGAAGAGTAAAAAAAGAAAGTATCATAGACGCGCTTCGGGATGATATTACCTGAGTAAAAGGGCCTGGCGGTAACGCCAGGCCCAGATTCGTTATTTTCTGATTGTTCCGGTTCCGCGAACCGTTTATTTGCTACAGATCCAGTTTTAAATCCCCCTCTTTAATCCAGCCGGCTTTTCTTAAACACGCTCCGAAAACCAGTGTCAGAACGGCGGGCAGCAGGAAGCAGACAAACAGTATCCCGGTCCACATTCGGGCTCCGCCGCCCATGGCGGTATAGATGCCGATGGGGCCGACCAGGCCGCAGGTTCCCATACCGGAAGCCGTTTCGATATTTTTCATCTGGAATACTACGGTGGCAGCCGGACCGGTTATAAGGGAGGCCAGTGTGGGGGCGATCCAGATTTTCGGATTCTTTACGATATTGCCCATCTGAAGCATGGAGGTGCCAAGCCCCTGGGCCAGCAGGCCGCCCCAGCCGTTCTCACGGAAGCTTAAGACGGCAAAACCGACCATCTGGGCGCAGCAGCCGGCTGTAGCCGCACCGCCCGCCAGACCGTCGAGCGCCAGCATGATACAGATGGCGGCGCTGCTGATGGGCAGCGTTAAGGCGATTCCGATGAGGCCGGATACCAGAATGCCCATGAAGAAGGGCTGCATCTCCGTGGCCGTCTTAACCAGGTTTCCGAAGGCTGTCATAAAGGCGGCCACACCGGGGCCAACAAACTGGGCGATCAGTACGCCGGAGATGATGGTGACACCGGGGGTTACGATGATGTCGACGCGGGTTTCCTTTGATACAATTTTTCCCAGTTCCGCAGCCACGACGGTGGCGACCAGTGCGCCCACCGGTCCGCCCAGCTCGTTGCCGGCGATTCCGACTGTAGCGGCAGAGAATAAGACCAGCTGCGGCGCCTTCAGCGCATAAGCGATCGATACTCCCAGCGCCGCGCCGGTCGCACTTTTTGCGTAGGCCGCGATGGTGCCGAATAATGCGACACCGGTCTTGTCGCCCAGTGTTGCAAAGATCGTGCCGATCAGCAGCGAGGCAAATAAGCCAAATGCCATGGCACCCAATGCATCAATGAGATAGGTCTGGACGGTGATGTTGACGTTTTTTCGTTTCAAAAACTCTTTCACGCCTGTTTTTTCCATGTTAGAAATCTCCTTTATGTATTTGTCTGTTACAGGTGCACACATTTGGCGGAAATGCCAAAGCAGTTAGTTATGTATTTTACCATAGAAATGGGAAAATGCAAGAATAATATGAAAAAGGATCAGCCGGGGGAGCTGATCCTTTTTTCGGAGAAGGTATTTCGTTTCTTATGGGGTGTAGCAAAAACTATATAATGTATTGGGGGGGGGGTTACGATTATTAATATAACTCATCCGTACAAAAAAGTGTTCACAAACTTTGAAAAAATAAAAAAGAAAAATTGTGCGTTTTACCAGTATAAAAGTATCGGTTATAAAAAATAGATAAAAGCGGCAGCTCTCTGTTCTGAGTTTTGCATCAAGTCATCACCCCTCATGACTACGAAAAATGTCCTGAATGACTGCAGTTCCCATCTGAATCCTTTCATTTCCGATCATTCTTTTCATAAAAAAACGCTGCCTTATACGAGAAAAAACCGAAAAATGAGGACTTGTGTCCTTTTTGTCTCTGCTATTTGCCTAAAAATCGTCTCATAAAAATGTGATATTTTCACAAAGTGGATAATAATTCCTCGTAAAAGGACATAAGTCCTTTAAAAAAGAAAAAACCATTGCTACAATGAGGATATTCCAAAACATAAAGAGACATAAGCACCATTGAAAAAAGAAAGAGGTGGAATACATGAATAAGGTTTTAGACATTGTCACATCGAAGGGGCTGACGTATGAACAGAAGGTGGTAGCCCTGGCACATGCTGCGGAGAACAGTCTGGAGGTACTGGATATACCGGATAGGACCAGGCACTATATGGAGACCGGAGCGATCTGTGATCTGGACGAGGGACATGCCCCGTACCGGCCGAGATATATCATGCCGGATTACGAGAAGGCTGTAAAGAACGGATGTGAATTTCTGCAGCTGGATCCGCCGAGGGATCTGGACGAGGTACTTCAATTCCTGGAGATTTTTTACCGCCATGTTCCTTCTATTACCAGCTATCCCGTTTTCCTGGGAAATATCGATAAGCTGATCGAACCGTTCCTCGAAGGCGTGAGCGATGAGGAGGCGGAGAAGAAGCTTAAGCTGTTTCTCATCTATCTCGACCGGACGATTACGGATGGCTTCTGCCATGCGAATCTGGGACCGGAGGAGACGAGAACCGGACGGATCATCTTAAAGCTGGAAAAGGAACTTCAGAATGCGGTGCCGAATCTGACCTTAAAGTACGATCCGGACATCACGCCGGATTCCTACGGAGAACTGGCTCTCTATACTTCCCTTTACTGTGCGAACCCGGCGATCTGCAATCACCGGATGCATAAGGACACGTATGAAGATTACGGCATTTCAAGCTGCTACAACATACTTCCCATTGGCGGCGGTTCCTACACTCTGACGAGGATCGTACTTCCGAAGCTTGTGCCGGAGGCAGAGAGCAGGGAACAGTTCTTAACAGAACTCCTTCCGGACTGCTTAAGCCATATGGGAGATTACATGAATGAACGGATCCGGTTTCTTGTGGAGGAATCCAATTTCTTCGAGACATCATTTCTTTCCCGGGAGGGATTGGTTGAAAGGGATAAATTCCTTGCCATGTTCGGAATCGTCGGGCTGGCGGAATGCACCAATATGCTGATGGGCGACCCGAAAAAAATCTATGGTCATGATAAAGAGGCAGATGATCTGGCTGACCAGATCATGCAGGTGATCGCAGATTATGCAGAGCACTCGAAGGCCCTTTACTCGGAGGTATTCGGCGGCCGCTTCGCACTTCACGCCCAGGTTGGCATTGATTCGGACCACGGCATCACCTCCGGGGTGAGAATCCCGGTTGGGATGGAGCCGGAACGCATGTATGACCACCTTCGCCACAGCGCCAGGTTCCACCGCTTTTTCCCAACCGGCTGTGCGGATATCTTCTCCTTTGATCCGACAGGAAGAAATAATCCGGCTGCCATGCTGGACATCGTAAAAGGAGCGTTCTCTCTCGGTGATAAATACATAAGCTTTTACGCCTCGGACAGCGATCTCGTCAGAATCACCGGATATTTGGTAAAGCGCAGTGAGATGGAGAAATACTACGAGGGAGAAGCGGTACTTCAAAATACCGTGTATCTCGGCGGCGACAATTACCGGAATGCACATCTGGAAAACAGGAAGGTGAGGGCGTTATGACCCGGTTTTCTCCCGAGGCGCCGATCAACAAAATTATCCCGCTGAGTGTCGTGGATGGCCCGGGCTGCAGAACTTCCGTATTTGTACAGGGCTGCAACATTGCCTGCGCCTACTGCCATAATCCGGAGACACAGCAGTTATGCCGCGCCTGCGGAATCTGCGCCGGGCAGTGCCCGGCCGGAGCGCTTTCCATGGAAGAGGGAGGCGGGGAGTCATCAGAAAAGCGGATTGTATGGAATGAGAAATTGTGTATCCAGTGTGACAACTGTATTCGTGTCTGTCCCTATTTCGCTTCCCCGAAGGTACGCCGGATGAGTGCAGAGGAAGTGTGGAGAGAGATCGAAGATAATATGCCGTTTATCCAGGGGATCACGGTCTCCGGCGGCGAATGTACGCTGTACCCGGAGTTTTTGACGGAACTCTACCGGAAGGCGGGGAAAGCGGGGCTTACGTGTTTCTCGGACAGCAACGGCTGTGTCGATCTGTCTGAATATCCGGAACTCATGGCGGTTACGGATCAGGTGATGCTGGATGTAAAGGCATGGGATTATGAGGTCTTTAAACGGCTGACAGGCGGCGACGGTTCCGTTGTAAAGAAAAATTTAATATACCTGGCGGAACAGAAAAAGCTGTATGAAGTGAGACTGGTCTGTCTGGATGGTGAGACAGATATGGAAGCGGTTATCGCCGGTGTGGCTGACGCGGCAGCCCCGTATTTAAAGGAGTTCCGGCTGAAGCTGATTACGTTCCGTAAGTATGGCGTGAGGGGCAGGCTGGAGAAACGGAACAGCCCGCCGCCGGAGCGGATGGAAGAACTGAGAAATCTGGCTGTCAGATGCGGATTTCAGGAGATTCAGGTGGTATAAAAACTATTTAAAATAAAACTATAAAATGTAAATGGAGGAATTGATATTATGAAGCTCAGAAGAGGAATTGTATTCGGATTAACAGCAGTAGTGGCACTGTCTCTTTCAGCATGCGGAGGTGCAAAAACAGGAAGTACGACGGCAGAGAGCGCGAAGACAGAAAACACGAAGACAGAAAATGCAGAAAACGCAGACAGCGGGACATCGGAAGGCAAGAGCAGTTTTTCCGTTGCCATGATCACGGATACAGGCGGAATTAACGATCAGTCCTTCAACCAGTCTGCGTGGGAAGGCCTGACCGAGTTAAAAGAAGAAAAAGGCGTGGAAGTAAACTATATTGAATCGAAACAGGCCTCCGATTTTGTTACGAACCTGGAGAGACTGGGGGACAACGGCGCCAACCTTTTGTGGGGCGTGGGTTATGCCTGTGCAGACGCAGTTCTGGAAGCTGCAGACAGTAATCCGGATATTCAGTATGCAATCATTGATAACGCCTACGATGATACGCCGGACAACGTAACGGGGGTTATGTTCCGGGCGGAGGAGCCCTCTTTTATGGTTGGCTACGTAGCGGGGCGCATGACGGAGACCGGAAAGGTCGGCTTCGTGGGAGGAATCTCCTCCGGTCTGATCGACCAGTTCCAGTACGGGTATGAGGCTGGCGTCAAGTATGCGGCAAAGGAGCTGGGCAGGGATATCGACATATCCGTCCAGTATGCGGAGAGCTTCAGCGATGCGGCAAAAGGGAAGGCCATTGCCACAAAGATGTATTCAGACGGATGTGACGTGATCTACCATGCGGCAGGCGGAAGCGGAACCGGCGTTATCGAGGCCGCCAAGGAAGCTGACAAATGGGTGATCGGTGTGGACAGAGATCAGGCTTACTTAGCTCCTGAGAATGTTCTGACCTCAGCGCTTAAGCTGGTAGGAAAAGCAGTTAAGGAAGTTTCCATCGAAGCCATGGAAGGCAAAACGATCGGCGGACAGACTCTGACCTTCGGTTTAAAGGAAGACTGCGTGGGCATTCCGGAGGAACACGGCAACATGGCCGACGGCGTCTACGAGGATACATTAAAGGTAGCGGAATCCATCAAGAATGGGGAACTGGTTCCGCCAACGACAAAAGAAACGTACGAAGCATTCACAGCAGAATAGGGACTGCGGTGTAAATTTGAAAGGAGAAATCGAGATGGCCACGGTGAGCAGCGACTATGCGGTTCAGATGCACGGGATCACGAAGCGTTTCGGGGCGTTTTACGCTTTAAAGAATATGAATCTGGACGTAAAAAAGGGCAGCATCCATTCCCTGCTGGGTGAAAATGGGGCGGGAAAAAGTACACTGATGAATGTGCTGTACGGTCTGTATCAGGCCGACGAGGGCGAGATTTACATAGGCGGTAAGAAGACGGATATTAAAAATCCCAATGCGGCGATAGCAAACGGCATCGGCATGGTTCACCAGCATTTTATGCTGGTAGAGGATTTCACGGTGACACAGAACATTATTCTTGGAAATGAGACCACCTCCCATGCAGGAATCGTGGATATGAGGAAGGCCAGAAAACAGATTCTGGGAATCGTTGAAAAGTACGGTCTGGAAGTTGATCCGGATGCAAAAATCAGTGATATTTCCGTGGGAATGCAGCAGCGTGTGGAGATTTTAAAGGCGTTATACCGGGGAGCCGAGCTGCTGATCTTAGATGAGCCCACCGCGGTTCTGACCCCTCAGGAAATCGAGGATCTTCTTTCCATCATGCACAATCTGGTGGATGACGGAAAGGCCATCATCATTATCACCCACAAGCTGAAGGAAATCAAGGCCTCCTCCGACACCTGCACCATTATCCGCCGAGGAGAGTACATTCGCACGATACCGGTCGAAGAGGTGACGGAGCAGGAGCTGGCGACGCTCATGGTAGGCCATGAGGTAAAGCTGGTGGTAGACAAGACGCCGGCAAAGCCGGGGAAAGCCGTGCTGGAGATTAAGGATCTGGTGGTGAGAAATGAAAGGAAGCTGGACGCGGTAAAAGGCTTAAACTTAACCGTGAGGAAAGGGGAAATCGTGGGAATTGCCGGTATTGACGGCAACGGCCAGAAGGAGCTGATCGAGGCAATTAACTGCCTCGTTCCCGCAGAGAGGGGAACCATTACGGTAAATGGGAAATCGGTTGGCAACACCAATCCGCGCAGCGTCATTGACAGCGGCATCAGCACAATACCGGAGGACCGGCAGAAGCGCGGCCTGGTCCTGGATTTCTCCGTCAATGAAAATGCCGTGCTGGAGCGATACCGCCAGGAACCATTTTCCAGAAAGGGCATCCTGAATAAGAAAGAGATGGAGCAGTTTACGAAAAAGCTGATCGAGGAATTTGACGTGAGGCCGGAGGACTGCGGTTCGAAACGGGCGGGCGGTTTATCCGGCGGAAATCAGCAGAAGGTGATCATTGGCCGTGAAATCTCCATGAATCCGGATGTACTGATTGCAGTTCAGCCGACACGGGGACTGGACGTGGGAGCCATTGAGACGGTGCACAGGACGCTGATCCGCGAGAGAGACAAGGGAAAAGCGGTGCTCTTAATCTCCTTTGAGCTGGACGAGGTAATGAATGTCTCCGATACCATCGCGGTGATTTACGATGGAAAAATCCAGGATACGTTTCCGCAGGGGACCGTGGATGAAAATACGATAGGCCTGTTGATGGCAGGAGGGAAGAATCATGGATAAAACTGTTCATATTTTGAAGAAGCCGCTTACGATGACTCTGATTGCCATCTTCTTTGGTTTTGTGGTAGCCGGAATCATCCTGGCGGCAGTCGGGTATCCGCCGGTTCGCTCGCTGGGAGTCCTGCTGAACGGCGTCTTTTCCAGCCCCAAGCATATGTCCAACGTGATTATCAAAAGTACGCCGCTGATTCTGACCGGAATCGGAGTGGCATTTGCATTCAAGACCGGACTCTTCAACATCGGTGCGGAAGGCCAGTTTATTATGGGCTGTGTTGCGGCTACGGTAGTGGGAATTGTCTGTGATTTCCCGCCGGTCATTCAGATTCCGCTTGTTCTTTTCGCTGGAGCTGCGGCGGGGGCGGTGTATGGAGGAATCGCCGGATTTCTGAAGGCAAGATTCGGTATCCATGAGGTTCTCACCAGTATCATGCTCAACTGGATTGCACTCTATTTCTCCAATTATGTGTGTGGTCTGGAGCGTTTCCATAAGCCGGATACCATCGGTACGTATGCGATCAACCGCTCCGGCTATACGATGATTCTTGGAAATTACAAGGCGACGGAAGAAGGGAAAGCCGCCCTGATGCAGAATGAGTTCCTGCGCAATACGATCTTAAAGACAGACGTCAACGCCGGATTTATCATTGCCGTCATCCTGGCTGTGCTGGTGTCCTTTCTTCTTTATAAGACTGCAAAGGGATTTGAACTTCGCGCGGTGGGGGCCAACCGGTTTGCGGCAGAGTTTACGGGAATTAATGTGAACCGGAACATTCTTCATTCCATGCTGATTTCCGGTGCGATCTGCGGGCTGGCGGCGTCGCTTTATATAACTGGCAACTCTCCCCATGGAATCGCTACGCTGGCGGCATTTGAAAATACAGGCTTTAACGGGCTGGCAGTCTGTCTGATCGCGGCAAGCTCCCCGGTCGGCTGTATCTTTGCGGGACTGCTGTTCGGCGGTCTTATCTACGGCGGCCAGACACTGCAGTACGAGGTGGGCGCGCCCTCTGAGATCATCAACATTGTCATCGGCATCATTGTGTTCTTTGTTGCGCTGACCCATATTATTCCGCCGCTGGTGGAACGTTTGTCGAAGGGAGGAAAAAAACATGATTAACAGTCTGACGCTGTTTATCGGCATTACACTTATGTATTCAACCCCTCTGGTTTTCGCCGCATTAGGCGGAGTCGTGTCTGAGCGGTCCGGAGTGACAAACCTGGGTATTGAGGGAATGATGACGATTGGAGCAGTTACGGGAGCCACGGTGGGCTATTACTCGGGAAGCGCCTGGGCGGGATTTATTGCCGCAGGGCTGGCCGGCGGACTGATCGCGCTTCTTCATGCGTTTGCTGCGATTACCTGCAAAGCGGATCAGACAATCTCCGGTATCGCCATTAACTTAATCGGACCGGGCGTGGCGCTCTTCGTCTGCCGTCTTTTATTTGACGGCGCGACCATGTCACAGCCGGTTCCGAATAAGATTCCGAAGCTGTTTGGAGGACTTAAAGTACAGGGGGCCCTTCAGAATTTAAATGTGGACGTAACGGTTGTCATTGCGTTTCTGCTGGCGGTGTTTATCTGGTTCTTTCTGTATAAGACGAAATGGGGGCTTCACATCAGGGCTGTGGGGGAGCATCCGGCGGCCGCGGATACCATGGGCATTCACGTGTACGTGATCCGCTATCTCTGTGTTCTGGTTTCAGGAGTGTTGGCGGGATTTGGCGGAGCCGCCATGACTCTGGCTATTATTCCCCAGTTTACACCGACCGCCATCAGCGGCCAGGGATTTATCGCACTGGCGGCGGTTATATTTGGTAAATGGACTCCTCACGGGGCGTACGGTGCCTGCCTGCTGTTCGGGGCGGCTCAGGCGCTTACGGTCACTCTGGGAGGCGGAAACTTTGCGGTTCCGTCACAGATTCTGGCCATGCTGCCGTATTTTATTACAATTGTGATCCTGATTCTGTTTGTGGGCAGGTCCTCTGCGCCGAAGGCGAGCGGGCAGCCGTATGAGAAGGGGGCAAGATAAAGATCGAAGGGGACGCCTCCCGCCAGTCCAATCCGCCTGTGATGGGAAGTGGACTTTGCAGAGGAGGTGAGGAAAAAGCCGGAAGGCGGCGGGCAGGAGACGGCTCATGTTTCCGGAGCGGACGGGACTAAGGGCGGACAGAAGCCAAACGGGGGTACCGGGCAATTCGACCGAACTCTTGATGAGTTCGCTCTCAGTGCCCTCAGATTTTCGTCCTGTAAACGAAAATCTGCCCCCCGTTTGGCTCCTGTCCGCCCTAAGTCCCGTCACACTCCGGAAAAAATCGCCGTCTCCTGCCCGCCGCCTTCCGGCTTTTTCCGGCGAGGGTACTGGAAGGTCCACTTCCCGTCACAGGCGGATTGGACTGGCGGGAGGCTGGGGGATGGATAGAATGCGTGGATGGGTAGAGTGTGTGGCTGGATAGAATGCGTGTAATGGGTAGAATGTGTGGATGGGTAGAATGTGTGGATAGGAGAAATGGGGAATAAAATATTGTAAAATTTGTGGGGGAATGGTAGACTTTTTGGGTGAAATGATGCAAACTAGAGGGAGAGGACAGTGAATACGGAGGAAAGGGGGGAGACTATGAATGATGTTGTGGCATTGATTAATGAGCTGCGCAGTGAGGAACGGGATTATTTGAATAATTATCTGGCGAATGCGCCGAAGTGGCTGCTGGAAGCGTTTCAGATCGTGCGTCTGAAAAAGGGAACCACGTTTATCCATGAAAACGCGCATGTGGATACTGTATATATTCTGGTAGAGGGGATTGTGAAAGCAACGGACTACCGGATTCAGGAGGTGGCGTACGATTATACCCGCTTTTATCCGATTGAGGTGTTTGGAGCCATGGAATTTCTTATGGGGTATGATCTGTATAAGACGACTTTAATGACGGAGACGGACTGCCGGTTCCTCTGTGTGTCCAAGGACCAGTTCAGCCGGTGGATGCTGACGGATATTCACGCGGTGCTGGAACAGGTGAAGGCCATGAGCGTTTATCTGGTAGAACAGGTGAGGAAGGAACGTCTCTTTCTCTTCCTTCAGGGTATTGACCGGCTTTTTCTTTTGTTTATGCAGATTTACCGGGATTCTGCCAGACGGGGAGTCTGCCGGATCCATTTGACGAGAAAGGATTTGTCCAACAGCACGGGGCTGTGTGTGAAGACGGTGAACCGGTGCATCAGCCAGATGGAGGATGAGGGATACATTTCCCGGGAGGGAAGAGGAATTATCATCAGTGAGGAACAGTATCAGAGAATTAAATCGGCCATGGCGGATAAGATCGATGAGAATGATATTTAATTTGCAAAGAGAAAGGGAGGTTATTTATGACAAATTATTCGGAAAATGAAGGAAAACAGTATCACATCCAGGTAGGAAAGGGTGATGTGGGCCGGTATGTGATTATGCCGGGTGATCCGAAGCGGTGCGCGCTGATAGCAAAATATTTTGATGATCCGAAGCTGATCGCGGACAACCGGGAATATGTAACGTATACCGGAACGCTTGACGGGACGCCTGTCAGCGTTACCTCCACAGGAATCGGCGGACCGTCGGCTTCCATCGCCATGGAGGAACTGGTGATGTCGGGGGCGGATACCTTTATCAGGATCGGTACCTGCGGCGGTATGGATGTGAATGTAAAGAGTGGTGATCTGGTGATTGCAAACGGCGCCATCCGTATGGAGGGCACCAGCCGGGAATATGCGCCGATTGAGTTTCCGGCGGTACCTGATTTTGATGTGACCAACGCGCTTGTGGCGGCGACAAAAAAACTGGAAAAACCGTACCATGTAGGGGTTGTGCAGTGCAAGGATTCATTCTATGGCCAGCATTCGCCGGAGACGAAGCCGGTATCGTATGAGCTGCTGAATAAATGGAACGCCTGGCTGCAGCTGGGCTGCAAGGCTTCCGAGATGGAGTCGGCGGCGCTGTTTATCGTGGCCAGCGCGCTGAAGGTGAGAGCTGGATCAGTATTCCTGGTTTTGGCTAACCAGGAGAGGGCGAAGCAGGGGCTTGAGAATCCGATCGTCCATGACACGGATGCGGCGATCCGGACAGCGGTAGAAGCGATCCGGCTGATGATTCAGGAAGAAAACGGGAAAAAATAAGGCGCGGTTAAAGCGCAGCAAATGGAAAAGGAGACGAATTATGAGTGTGACACCAACCGCCCACAATGGGGCAAAACAGGGAGAGATAGCGAAGACGGTTCTGATGCCGGGCGATCCGCTGCGGGCCAAATATATTGCAGAGACGTATCTGGAAAATCCGGTGTTAGTGACATCGGTGCGCAACATGTTCGGTTATACCGGAATGTATAAGGGAAGAGAGATTTCCGTGATGGGCGGCGGTATGGGAATGCCGTCTGTCGGTATCTACACGTATGAACTGTTCCATTTCTATGGTGTGGAGCAGATTATACGGATCGGCTCTGCCGGAGCGCTGCAGGATGGAGTGAAGCTGATGGACGTGGTAATCGGTATGGGAGCCTGTACGGATTCCAATTACGCGTATCAGTACGGTCTTCCGGGTACATTTGCACCGATTGCCGACTACGGTCTGCTGGCGAAAGCGGTGGATACGGCGAAAGCACAGGGAACGAATGTGGTAGTAGGCAATATTCTTTCTTCCGACATTTTCTACAATGCGGATACTACCGTGAATGATAAATGGAGAAGCATGGGCGTGCTGGCCGTAGAGATGGAAGCGGCGGCGCTGTATATGAACGCGGCAGCGGCGGGAAAGAAAGCGCTCTGTCTGCTGACAATTTCGGATCTCATCTATGGAGAGGAGAAATTAAGCGCCGAGGAGCGTCAGCTCGGTTTCGGGAAAATGATGGAGATTGCGCTGGAACTGTAGAACGCGTCCAGACATTGTTTTCCGGCAGATGAAGCGTCACACTTTGCGGTAAAATTAGTTTACAGGAGGAAATTATGGACGGAAAAGAAATGTTAAAATATGTGGATCATACTCTGTTAACCCAGACAGCCACATGGGAGGAAATCAAAAAAATATGTGATGAGGCTATGGAATACGGGACCGCATCGGTCTGCATTCCGCCTTCTTATGTGAAGGCGGCAAAAGAGTATATGAAGGACCGCATGGCGGTCTGCACAGTCATCGGTTTTCCCAATGGTTATGCAACTACCGCAGTCAAGGCATTTGAGACGAAGGACGCTATTGCAGACGGAGCCGACGAGATTGACATGGTCATCAACATCGGCTGGGTAAAAGACGGAAAATATGACGAGGTGGAAGAGGAAATCCGTACTTTAAAGGGCTGCTGCGGAGATAAGATATTAAAGGTTATCATCGAGACCTGCCTTCTTACGGAGGAGGAAAAAATTAAAATGTGCGAGGTGGTGACCCGTTCCGGCGCCGACTTTATCAAGACCTCCACCGGATTTTCCAAAGCCGGGGCGACCTTCGATGATGTGGCCCTCTTTCGGGCACACGTGGGCAAGAATGTGAAGATTAAGGCCGCAGGAGGAATCTCTTCCATCGAGGACTCTGAAAAATTCCTGGAACTGGGCGCGGAGCGCCTGGGAACCAGCCGGATGATTAAGCTGGTGAAACAGGAGAAGAGTGACGGGGGTTATTAATAACGGTAGGAATACCGGACTGTTTGGAGAAGAAAAGGAGGCCGTTATGGATCGTACGGAGGAACTGGCTGCACTTAAGGAAAAGCTTCCGGTGGAGGAACTGATATCCCAGGCATTTTCGGCCATGGCAAAGGCATATACACCCTATTCCGGCTTTCAAGTCGGAGCAGCGCTTCTTACGGCTGACGGAGTGATCTATCAGGGATGCAACATTGAAAACGCGGCGTATACACCCAGCAACTGTGCGGAGCGGACTGCATTTTTCAAAGCTGTCAGCGAAGGTGTGAGAGAGTTTCAGGCGATCTGTATCGTTGGCGGGAAGGATGGGATTCCGTCTGGACTGACGGCTCCCTGCGGCGTCTGCCGCCAGGTCATGATGGAATTTTGCGACCCGGAGACATTTCAGATTATACTGCCTTCCGGCAGGGAAGAGTATGAGATTTATACGCTGAAGGAATTGCTGCCGGTTGGATTTGGACCGAAGAATCTGCTGTAGAAGGTGAAAAAGGTAAATTATTTGGGCCGGTATAGAGACAGAAAGACCATAAATACATGCGCTATCATGTATTTGTGGTCTTTCTGCTTTTTTCGTTATGCTTTCCGCTCATAACAGAAGCAGGTAGTCAAGTGATCGTTCACCATACCGATAGACTGCATATAGGCGTATAGAATGGTGGGCCCCACAAATTTAAACCCCATCCCTTTTAAATCTTTGCTGATCTTCTCCGCAAGAGGTGTACTGGCAGGGATTTCATCCATAGTTTTCCATGCGTTTTTTATAGGTTTTCCATCTACATAAGACCATAGGAAATGGTCGAGGGAACCGTATTTTTCACACAGTGAAAAATAAGCATTTGCATTGGTAATGGCAGCGTTGATTTTTAAACGGTTTCTGATAATACCTGTGTTCTGCATCAGTTCTTCAACCTTTTCTTCACCATAATTTCTGATAATAGAAGGATCGAAGTCGTCGAAAGCTTTAGTAAAAGCTTCTCTTTTCTTTAGTATAGTGATCCAGCTCAAACCCGCCTGCATACCTTCCAGAATCAGCATTTGGAAAAGCGTTTTGTCATCATGGACGGGTATCCCCCATTCTCTGTCGTGGTATTCCCGGTTCCATTCATCGTGGGCAGCCCATTCACATCGTATAATTTCGTTCGCCATTGTACTTACCTCCTTCTAATTTTCCCTTTCCTAATTATAATAGAAATCCGCATTATCCGCAATCGTCAGCCAGGAAGAATAAATAACTGATCGGTTAATTGTCACTGTCATTCCTTAAGACTGGCAGTTTTGATGATATTCCAAAAATCATTTATATAAGGCCGGTTTAGTACATGGGAATTGCAGTAGCAGTAAAGAGATATTGCGGTATCCGGTTCAATTACTGGAAAACTAAAAAAATCATCAGACTCTGGTTCGGGATCTCCCGATACAAAATAACACATGGCATGCCTGCACATATTTAGTGCTCCGGCCCTGGAATAGCATTCCCCCATTTTACTTTCTATCAGATTATTTTTACGTAAATAATCATTCATGACATCCATTTTATTATAAGATTTCGTTTTGGTTAAGGAGAAGTAAGGAACCCCATTCAGCTCCCGTAAAGCGATACCGGATTTCCAACAGGCTATTTTCTCCTCCAGATTTTCTGGAAAATACTGCAGTAAAAGATCGACATGAATCAGTACGTAACAGTGATCTTTTCGCATGGTCACTCTTAATAAAGAGGAATCGGAATCACAATTTACATAACTCGAGGAAAAAGCAAAGTCAAGAGCCCCTTCCTGAACTTTTTGAATTGAAAGAGAGGACGTGTATTCTGTGAAAATAAATTTCACCTGGGGATGTGCAGCTTTATATTTTTGAAGCGGAAGTAAATCCACATAATCATTGGGATGAGCCGCTCGGCAGCCTAATCGCAATTCACAGTTTGAGGTATAGCTTTTCTTGGAAACATCAATACGTTGATAAATATTTTGTATTTCCAATGCTTCCTGATACAAAATTTTTCCGAATTCTGTAAGTTCAAACTTGGGATGACGCGTAAAAAGTTCCAGACCGTAATACGATTCCAACCGTTTTAGATAAGAACTCAAATTTTGCTGTGTTACAAATAGTTCTTGTGATGCTTTGGTCAGGCTTTTGTATTTTGCGATAACCAAAAAGAACTCTAAAGATGGGTAAGCCATGATATTACCTCTTTCTGAACAAATTTCATTTGTAAGTACCTGTCGATCTATTTGTTGTACAAATGGACGACATGTTTGTATAATTTGTATATAATGATGGGGCGATATAAAATCTTATAACACAATTTATATACAATAAAAATTTGTACCTGTCAATCTGTTTGGCAAAAAGTATGATGACAAATAATGGTACTGACAATGAAAGGAAGGGAATATGGCGCTATTAACCTTAAATTTTGAAAGTGAATTTCTAAAGGGGAATACAGAAATTCATGTTATCATGCCTGATCGTGAACAGGAACTTGATGCAAAAAAATTTTATACGAGCGGAAAGCTGTACCCGGTACTCTGGCTTCTACATGGAGGTGGCGGGGATTACTCAGATTGGATCCGAAAAACTAAATTAGAATTGTATGCATGTGAAAATGAACTGGTGGTGGTTACGTTCTCGGGATGCAATACAATGTATGCGAACTGGAAGACCTTTGCCGATGGGATGGATTACGAACGTTTTTTCTTTGAGGAGCTGATGCCTTTCATCTACGGCTGGTTACCTGTCTCACCTGCGAAAACTGATAATTTTATAGCGGGACTATCCATGGGAGGCGCCGGGGCATTAAAGTTTGCGATATGGCATCCTGAGCTGTTTTATGGCTGTGCCTGCCTTTCCTCATCAGGAAAAAAGTATTCACTGCGGGATATGGATTTTGAAACGGAAGTCAATCCGGTAGAAAACCAGAAACGGAATGCTGTCTTAAACGCTGGAGGATCAGAGAAATTTTACTATTCATGGGATAATATTCGCTTACAGCTTAAAAGACTGGCCGAACGCCGGGAACTGGGGATCCTTCCGGATCTGTTTATCAGCTGTGGTAAGGCAGACCATCATTATGAAGAAGTAAAGGACTTTATGGAGTATACCAGTCAATTAGGGGTGGCCGTCGAATATGAATTTATTCCTGAATACAGACATGAGTGGAGATTCTGGGATCTGGCTGTCCAGCACGCTTTGAAACATTTCGGTTTTTCGACAAGGATTCAAGAATAATGAGACAGGAGGCAGATCACTATGGCATTAGCAGTATTTGATTTTGAAAGCCAGTATTTAACAGGGAATACAAAAGTAGGGATTATCATGCCGGATAAACCGCGTGGGGTGTCACCGGGACAGTTCTACTTATCAAAAAGGAAATATAAAGTTTTGTGGCTGCTCCATGGAGGAAGCGGAGATTATTCTGACTGGATACGCAAAAGCAATGTAGAATTATATGCATGTGAACATGAACTGATTGTAGTTATGCCATCAGCTTCAAACAGTTGGTATATTGACTGCCCCGGTTTTGGTAATGGCTATTACTTCGAAAAATATTTTGTGGAAGAATTGATGCCGTTGATACATCATTGGTTTCCGGCATCGGATAAGAGGGAGGACAACTATATTGCAGGTTTGGCCATGGGAGGACGCGGCGCTTTTAAGCTGGCCATCGAGCATCCGGAAAAGTTCTGTGCAGCAGCTAACTTTTCGGGGGATATACCGGACTGGGAAAAAGCATTTGAAAGCAATAATCCGAGAATAAAGAAGAGAACCAGCAATATGACTGCACAGGAGGGAAGCAGAGAAAACCTTCTGAAATCAGGAATCAATATACGCCGGACTCTGAAGCAGATTTCAGAAGCCGGACGGTTAGATGAGATGCCGAAGCTGTTTTTTGCAGGGGGAAAAGCTGAAAGAAGGTATTCTGATTTTATTGACAGCATTGCTTTTGGCAGAAGCCTTGGATTTACCATATACCAGGGAAACTCTGAAGGCGGACATTCTTGGGAATATTGGGATAAAGAGCTGGAAGAAGCCCTGCAGTTTTTTGGATTCGATACAAAAGAGGAATTAGGAAATGTTTATTAACTCATACTTAATGGGAACAGGAGAAAATTATGTCATTGGCGGTTTTTGATTTTGAAAGTCAATATTTACATATGAATACAAAGGTGGGTGTGATACTTCCTGATTTGCCTCAGGAGATGGAGCCCGAAGATTTTTATATAACCTCAGGTGTAAAATATAAGGTTTTATGGCTGCTGCATGGGACTTATGGAGATTATTCCGATTGGATCAGGAAAAGCAAAATCGAACTGTATGCCTGCAAATATCAGCTGATGGTTGTAATGCCGTCTGCCTTAAACAGCAATTATACAAACTGGCCTAAGTTTGGTCAGGGATTCTATATGGATGATTACCTTATAAAGGAGCTGATGCCTCTCGTTCAAACGTGGTTTCCGGCATCGGAAAAACGGGAGGACAACTATATTGCAGGACTATCCATGGGGGGAAACGGCGCATTAAAGTATGCGGTTAATTACCCGGACAGATTTGCTGCCGCCGCTGTTCTATCGTCAGGAGCTAGACAATACTCTGAAGGCTTTTTTCTTAAAGAGCGGGAGAAAGGAAAATGCCGATTTGATAATCTGATTGACAACTTTGACGGATTGGAAAAGTTCTTGAATTCAGATGTGAACATTAGAAATCAACTGAGTAAGCTTTCTGCCGGCGATGGTCTGGAAATACTTCCGTCCCTCTTTTTTGCATACGGAGATAAAGATCATGGTTATGAAAATTTTTTGGAATTTATTGATTATATGAAAACTAACGGGATACCAGGGGTTTATGAAATAATACCCGGATACCGTCACGAATGGAGATTTTGGGACATGGCCATCCAGGATGCACTTTCCTTTTTTGATATCGGTAAACCAGCCGGAAGAGAAAATACCTGGGAAGAAATTTAAGGAGTATACGAATATGGCATTTTTAACATTTAACTTCGAAAGCCGTTATTTAAACGGAAATACAGAAATAGGCATGATTCTTCCAGAGTGCAGCAGGCGTATGGAGGCGGCGGAGTTCTATCGGCCGGGAAAAAAATATAGGGTATTATGGCTGCTGCATGGAGGGCGAGGAGATTATTCTGACTGGATACGAAAAAGTATGATAGAAGTATATGCGTGCGAGCATGATCTGGTGGTAATCATGCCTTCCGCCATGAACAGCGCTTATACAGACTGGCCCTCCTTTTCCGTAGGATATGATATGTATGGCTTCTTTTTGAAAGAACTGATGAAGATGGTTTACAGTTGGTTTCCGGTTTCTGACAGGAGGGAGGATAATTATATAGCCGGACTTTCCATGGGAGGATGGGGGGCTGGGAAATTTGCAGTCAATAATCCGGAATTGTTTGCCGGGGCGGCCATTCTCTCATCAACAGTCAGAAATTACGATTTTATGTTTGAAGAAAAGAGTCCGGAGGTCTGCCTGCAGTATGGAAATCTGATCCGGAATTCTGGCGGACTTGAGGCATTCCATGAATCATTGGATTACTGTACCAGGGGGATTTTGCAAAAAACAGTAGAGGAGGGAAAGAAAAAAAATCTGCCGAAGCTGTTTATCGGGTATGGAGACGAGGATCATCACAGAGAGGAATTTGAAGATTTTGTTGATTTTTGCCGGAAGATAAAACTGCCTTTCGAACTCAAGATTTACTCCGGATATGGCCATGAATGGCGCATGTGGGATTTGGGAATTCAAGATGCACTTTCTTTTTTGGGATTCGGTATGCTGGAACACAGAGAGATTAATTAACATTATTTGGAGGTGGATTTATGGGAAAGTTAAAAGCTGGCGCAGTAAAGAAATGTATTACACCGACAGCGGATTTTTATCCAATGACAGGATTTATGGGAATGCGTGGGGCGGAAGAAGTTTTGCATGATTTGTATATAAGAATCGTCGTGCTGGAAAATGAATATACAAGATTCCTGTTCTTGAATATTGACAGTGGACCGAGCCCGGACGCCGAAATAAAGGAGGAGATAAGTGAAAAATTTCAGATTCCAACTGGCCATATGGTTGCTGTCTGGACTCATAATCATTCTGCGGGGATTAAGTGGAGCAATGATCCTGCCAAGGAAAAGGAGTATAAGTATTTTAAGCAGATTGTCGAACCAGCCATTTTTTCGGGTATAGCAGAAGCGTTAGAAAGGTTAATACCAGCCAGATACGGCTTTGGAGAAGGAAAAAGCTATATCAACGTATGTCGTGACCGGCAGTTTGAGGATGGACACTGGATGCAGGCACCCAATTTCGAAGGGCCTTCAGATAAAACACTCGCCGTTATGAAATTTGAGGATTATGAAGGAAACCTGATTGCCGCTGTTGTAAACTATGGGTGCCATGCAACTGCAGCGTTTATGACTCCTGATTTTGACGGGAAGATTAAGACAACTGGCGGATTTCCAAGTATTGCAGGAGATTATGTCGAGGAACGTTATGGAAACGATGCTGTATGCCTCTGGACAAGCGGTTCAGCAGGAGATCAGAATCCTGTAGCGGCAATCGGTTTTCTGCGCAGGTACGAAGTGGATGGATACAATGAACCTCTGCAGTATCCTCCGGGAGTTGCCTATCTGCTGCAGCGTTCTATCGCCCAGGAGCATGCAGTAGATATCATCAGGACCCTGAAGACAATTAACCGTATGAAAGATCATATGGAAATTATGGGGACAACTTCAGTTCTTGATATGCCGGGGCATCATCCGGAGGAGGGGGCTAATGTGCGGATTACGTGGCAGATAACAGAAAATAATATTCGCAATACAAAGCCGGAATTATTGGTAAACGACCGCTCGCCATTAAAGAGCACACGGTGCAAAATGATACAGGAGGGACAGTCGCATATGCAGATGCAGGTATCTGTTCTGGGAGATGTTGCCTGGGTAGGTGCTTCTGGAGAACTGTATTCGGAGATTGGCATGAAATTAAAAGATGCCTCTCCCTTTAAAAATACAGTCGTCGTTACACATACACACGGAGATGCCATGTTTAACGGCGGATACATATTAAGTGATTCTGCGGCAGATCACGATGTTTTTCAATTTTACAGTTCAGAAACACATCCGGGGCATAACGATGATGCCATCGTAAACAATATGATGAATATGTTTGATCAACTGATTTGACATAGAAAAAAAGGAGGGTTTTAAAAATGAAGAAAGTTATGGGGGCAGCTTTAATCATGGCAATGGTTGTTTCGCTGGCAGCATGTGGTTCGGAGAAAACTGCAGATGAGACGAAACCGACAGAAGGGAGTATGCCGGTACAGACGGAGGCAAAAAAACAGGATCCCCCGTCTGACAATGGAAGAATTGACGTTGTTGCAGGTGTAAACGCTGATTTTGGCGGACTGGATCCTTTCGGTACGGCATCAAATGTGAAGTCGACATGGACACCGGGCGTGTATCAGACTCTGTTTGTTCTGGAGGAGTACGGCGGAGAACCGGTAAGTGTTATGGCAGACCACTATGAAAGAGTGGATGATACAACCTTTGATATTACAATATACGATTATATTTACGACAGCCAGGGAAATCACATTACTGCGGAAGATGTGGTTTACAGCTACGAATACGCAAAAGACTGCGGAACCGTTACGAAGATGTATTATGTGGATTCTATTGAACAGACGGGGGACTACAGTGTACAGCTGAAAACATCTTCCAACAGCCTGGGAGTCTGGGAATACGCACTCACTAACGTATATATTGTCTCTAAGACAGCTCATGAAGCAAGCGGCGACAGCTTTGCTACTTCCTCCTGCGGTACAGGACCTTACGCGGTGGGAAATTATATTGCCTCATCTACATTAGAATTAATTAAAAGAGATGATTACTGGCAGAAGGACGAGAGTCTGAGTCCGGCAATGTATTCGGCCAATGCAGACCGCATTGTTTTTAATGTGCTGACGGAATCAACACAGATGGGGATTGCCATGGAAAATGGAAGTATAGACATGATTGCAGGCATTACAGGTTCTGAAGTAGACCGCTTTGTTGAGGCAGACGGTTTAACTGCAAAACAGGGCTATCATGTATCCAACCAGCTGAATTCACTGATCGACTGTATGTTTTTAAATATGGATGAGGGAAGCGTATTTGCAGATAATCCCCAGCTCCGCAAAGCTGTTCTGTATGGAGTTGATTCAGAAGCGATGGTAACTGCGGCACTGGAGGGTAAAGGGGAGTCCTGCAAAACGTTTGGAAGCCGGATTTACTCCGATTATCTGGATCAGTGGAACAATGAAGATTATTACGGATATGATTTCGATAAGGCACAGCAGCAGCTGACGGATTCCGGTTTTGTTCAGTCTAAGCCCTTCCGGATTTTATATCAGAACAGCGGACAGTACAAGGCAGAAGCAGAACTGATTCAGGCGTATTTACAGATGATGGGGCTGGAATGTGAACTGCTTGGATATGATACCTCCCTGTTTAATGATTATAAGTATAATCCGGCAGAGTGGGATATCAAACTGGATCCCTGTAAATCACCTGATATACTGCCAAACTTATGGGGATATTGCCTGAACAGTGATAACTACGAAAATGGGACGACTAACTTTATTCATAATGACACTCTCCAGGAAATGACAATAGCAATAGCCACGGAGACGGGGCACACGGAGGAAAAACTGGATGAATATCATAAGTATCTGCTTGATAATGCCTGGTTCAGAGCGCTGATTAATCCTTATAATTATATTATAACAAAAGATAGTATAACGGAGATAATGGTAAATGCCAAAGGCTATCCGGCAGTATGGGCCTGCACATTTGCAGAAAAATAAAGGAGTAGGAAATGACTAGGTATATTGGAAAACGCTTATTGTTAATGATTCCGGTGGTCTTAAGTGTCGCAGTTATCATATTTACCATAATGTATTTTGTACCTGGAGATCCTGCAGAAATTATTTTAGGCGTTACGGCCACTCAGGAGGAATTGGAGGCCTGTCGGGAATCACTGGGCTTAAATCAGCCCTATCTGATTAGGTTGGGTAAATTTTTAGAGGATCTGTTTCTTCACTTTGATTTTGGAACCTCCTATATAGACGGCACTTCTGTAAGAACAAATATTATCAACAGACTGCCTAATACTCTTATTATCAGCCTTGGTTCCATGCTGGTGGCCATGGTACTGGGAGTGTCACTGGGAATTAATGCTGCGATTCATCAAAATGGAATTGCAGACAGAATCTCGATGCTCATCGCTTTAGTTGGTATCTCAATGCCGGGATTCTGGCTGGCACTAATGCTGGTCCTGCTGTTTGCGCTAAAGCTGAATTGGCTGCCTTCCTATGGTACCGGAGGCATCAAATATTTTATATTGCCGTGGATTGCAGCAGCGCTGCCTGAAATGGCCAGGCTGGCAAGGCAGTCGCGTTCCAGTATGTTGGAAGTGATTCATTCGGATTATATTACCACGGCGCTGGCCAAGGGCGTAAAAAAAAGAGATGTTATTCTAAGGCATGCCCTGCCCAATGCTCTGATTCCTATTATAACAGTCTTTGGAGGTGGACTAGCCCACGGAATGGGGGGCGCGCTTATTATTGAGAGCGTCTTCTCAATTCCGGGATTAGGGCTGTACATAGTAAACTCTATCAATAATCGTGATTATCCTTCTGTGCAGGGAACCATTGTTTTCTTCTCTATTTTATTTAGCATTATTATGCTTCTGGTTGATTTGGCGTATGCAGCAGTTGATCCGAGAATTAAGGCGGCTTTCAGCCGGAGCAGTGTGGGACACAGGAAAGTGGGGTGAAAGCAGATGAATAAAAAAGAAAACGATACCGGCAAAGGCCAGAGTAATTTCAGGCTTGTTATGAAACGGTTAATGAAAAATCCTAATGCTGTGGCCGGAATGGTTATTTTGGCGGTAATCCTTGCGGTTGGATTATTCACGGAAGTAATAGCACCTTATGGGTATGCGGAGATCAATATGGCTGACCGCCTTCAGGGACCTTCACTAAGACATTTCTTTGGCACAGATGAAATGGGAAGAGATTTATTCAGTCGGATTATATATGGTACCAGGTCCACGCTGATGATCAGTTTTGGAACCGTAGCCTTTGGAACAGGAATTGGAATTATTTTAGGTTCTGCAGCCGGTTACTTTGGAGGCAGGGCAGATAATATTATCATGCGATTCCTGGATGTGATATCCGCAATTCCCGGAATTTTACTGGCCATCTGTATATCTGCAGTGCTTGGAAATGGGATGGTTCCTACAATCGCGGCGTTGGGAGTCGGTGGTGTAGCTGGGGCTGCGCGTATCCTCAGGGCATCAATGATTAGTATCCGGGAACAGGAATATGTGGAAGCAGCTGTCTCTATTAACGCAGGAAATTTACGGATTATAGCAAAACATGTATTTCCTAATGCAATGTCACCATTGATTATATCGGCCTCCATGAGTCTTGCCAATGCTATTATTGTTGCTTCGAGTTTGAGTTTCATTGGATTGGGTATTCAGCCGCCTAATCCTGAGTGGGGGGCGCTGCTGGCAGCCGGACGCAATATGATTCGTGACTATCCGCATCTGGTTATGTTTCCAGGGGTGATGATTATGATTACGGTACTTGCCATGAATCTTTTTGGCGATGCGCTGCGGGATGCGTTGGATCCGAAACTGAAGAGATAGAGGGGGATAATAGCTGTTATGAATAGAGAAAAAGATAAAGAATCACTATTGTCCGTCAAAGATTTATATGTGGAATATACTTCAGAGGGGATAGGGATTCACGCTGTAAACGGCGTATCGTTTGATTTAAAACGGGGAAAAACGCTGGGACTTGTGGGAGAAACAGGAGCAGGAAAGACTTCTATTGCAAAAGCTGTGTTACAGGTATTGCCGGAGTTTTCCACTAAACATTGTAGTGGAATAATTGAATTTGAAGGTAAAAATTTGATGAATCTGTCGGAAGATGAAATTTATAAAATCCGTGGTAAGAAAATCTCTATGATTTTTCAGGATCCAATGACTGCGCTGAATCCGGTTATGCGTGTGGGCGATCAGATTGCGGAGGGAGTGAAGCTGCACAGTAATATTTCTAAAAAAGAGGCAAAGGCAAGAGCAGTAGAGATGCTTGAAATGGTTGGTATTCCGGCGGAGCGGTATGTAGAATATCCGCATCAGTTTTCCGGCGGAATGAAACAGCGGGTTGTCATTGCAATTGCTCTTGCATGTAAACCGGATCTTCTGCTTGCAGATGAACCGACGACGGCTCTGGATGTTACGATTCAGGCTCAGGTGCTGGATATGATTGTAAAACTGCGGAATGAAATGGATATGTCCATGATTATGATTACCCATGATCTGGGCGTGGTCGCAGAAGTCTGTGACTATGTGGCGGTGATTTACGCCGGAGAAATCGTTGAATATGGAACGCTGGCTGAAATTTACCACAATCCTTCTCATCCCTATACAAAAGGGTTGTTTGGAGCTCTTCCGGATATCAATGGAAGGGCGGAGCGTCTACAGTCTATCAGTGGAATGCCTCCGAATCCGGCCAGACTGCCAGAGGGATGTAAATTTGCGCCAAGGTGCCCATATGCGTCTGACAGATGTACGTCTGCACCGGTTTCTCTCACTGTGATAAGTGGAGAACACAGCTGTCGATGTATGCAGTACGAGGAGGAAAAATAATGGCTGCCGTTATCGAAATCAAAGGATTAAAAAAATATTTTGATACGCCAAAGGGGAAGCTGCATGCTGTCGATGGTGTTTCCTTTAAGATTGAAAAAGGAAAAACAATGGGGGTTGTAGGGGAATCCGGCTGTGGAAAATCAACGCTGGGACGCACAATCATCCATTTGCTGGAAAGCACAGGCGGGCAGATTTTGTTTCAGGGAGAGGATGTAACTCACGTTTCCGGAAAACAGCTGCGAAAAGTGAGGGAAAATATGCAGATTATATTCCAGGACCCCTTTTCCTCATTGAATCCAAGAATGACGGTGAGCGAAATGATTCAGGAACCGCTTCTTCTTTCTGGCAGATACAGTAAAGTACAAATTGTGGAAGAAACCAGGAAATTAATGGATTTAGTGGGGATAGAAAACCGTTTGAGAAACGCCTATCCGCATGAACTGGACGGAGGCAGAAGGCAGCGTGTTGGAATCGGACGGGCTATCGCATTGATGCCGGAATTTATAGTATGCGATGAACCGGTTTCGGCATTGGATGTATCAATTCAGGCACAGGTTTTAAATCTCCTTCAGGACTTACAGAAGGAATATGGGTTGACTTATATGTTCGTAACCCATGACTTATCGGTGGTCAGACATATATCTGATCATATCTGTGTCATGTATCTTGGTCAGATGGTGGAGACATGCGCTGCCATGGAATTATTTGAGGCACCGCTGCATCCTTATACGAAAGCGCTGCTCTCCGCAATTCCTTCCGTAGATATTGATCATCGTCGCGAGCGGATTATTCTGAAGGGAGAACTTGTTTCACCGGTTAATCCGGCACCAGGATGCCGTTTTGCTGCAAGGTGCCCGTATGCCCGTGAGGAGTGTTACAGGGAACAGGAGCTGGAAGAAATACTGCCGGGCCATTACGTATCCTGTAACCAGGTAAAGGAAATTAATAAATTAACCTGAAAGAAAAGCAAGTGCATACAGGACCGTATTATGAAGGTCTGTGGTCCTGTAGTCTGCTGAGGAGTTATAATGCCTAAAATATACGCTTACATAGGAAGCTGGGGTGGTCCTAGAAGTAATCATGATCAGGGAATCAGTATTGCCCGTTATGATATGGGAAAGGGTACATTTCATGTATTGAACCGTGTTTTACCGGAGATTAACTGCGGCGGAATGTGTCTTGATGATGAAAAGAAAATTTTATACTGTGTAAATGAACGAAGGCAGATCGCAGGAAAGCCTCCTGGAGGGGAAGTCTATGCTCTGAGTATAAACAGTTCTAGCGGTAATTTGAAAGTTTTAAGCTGTGAACCGTCTTATGGTCTGCTGCCCAGCTACTGTGCTGTAAACGGTGATAAAAAATACTTAATAATTACGAATCATTCCAGCGATGATACGATACTCGAAACAGTAAGGACTGAGAGTGGCTCATACCAGCTGGCAGAGAAATATTCAGAATCGTCAGTGGTCATGTATCAATTGAGGCCAGACGGAACAATCGGAAAGCTTTGTGACATCGTAAAACATATCCCGGTAAAAAAGAAGGGGAATTCTCATGTGCATAGTGTGTACTGCTCTCCTTCAGGAAAACTTTTGGCAGTCTGTGATAAAGGAAATGATACAATATCCTTTTATCGGATCGACAGCCAAAAGGAGAAACTTGTACTTTGTGACCAGATGTCCGCAGCGGAAGGCAGCTCCCCGAGATATGCGGCATTCCATCCTGCAGAGCCATATCTGTATTTTAACAATGAAACAAAAACAATTGTTAATATGGTTAGATATTCGGCAAATGGAAAAATGACTCCGATTTGTCTGGTGAGTTGTCTGGCAGATAAAAATATGGAAAGAACTGGCTGGCAATCGGATATTAAAATTCATCCGTCGGGAAAATACATCTATGACTTACTCCGTGAAGACAGCATCATTACAGTATATCGGATTGATAATGCATTGGGAATTCCCCAACTGATTCAGACGATTGCATGTGGCAGCAGCCATGGGGGCAGAGGGATGGCGATATCACCTGATGGAAAATTTCTGCACCTGGCGGCTCATCCAGAAGACTCCATTTATACATTTTTAATTGGTGAAGACGGGAGGCTGGAGGCAGTCAGGAGAGTTGATCATATTCCGGGGCCAGGCAATATTGTTTTTTTTAAGACCGATAATTGATTTAGTATGGGAATAGAAATGAGGGACTTATGAAAATAACAGCAGGAAAACAGAATGTAGGAATGAATCTGACTGAAGGTCCGGTTTTTCAATCACTGGTGCTCTTTGCAATACCAATTATATTGACAAATCTAATACAGCAGCTTTATGGTATGGTTGATCTCATGGTAATCGGACAGTTTGTGGGGAGCACCGGAACCGTGGGCGTATCAACGGGCGGAGAAATGTCAGATATGGTGACACCTGTGGCGACTGCGTTTGCAATGGCCGGACAGACCTTTATAGCACAGTTGGTAGGCGCCAAAAAGGATCAAAAGATTAAGGATGCGATAGGTACGTTTCTTACTTTCATGTTGATTTTATCAATCTTACTGGCGTTTCTGGTAATCTTTTTCTGCCGTCCGATTCTGTCACTGCTGAATTGTCCTACAGAAGCCTTTGGACAGGCAGAAACGTATTTGATTATTACAGCTGTCGGCTTTCCCTTTATTTTTGGATATAATGCGGTATGCGGTATTTTGCGGGGAATGGGGGAATCAAAACGTCCGTTGATGTTTGTTTCTGTTGCTGCCATCGTTAATATTGTACTGGACCTTCTTCTTGTCGTTGTATTTGATATGCAGGCGGCAGGGACTGCTATTGCAACTGCTTTTTCTCAACTGGGGTCTTTTCTGGCAGCATTCATTTACATGTATAAAGTAAGAGATAAAGTTGGATTTGAATTGAAGCCAGGTTATTTTACAATTAAATTTGATATATTGCGGGTAATTCTACGACTGGGAATTCCATCAGCAATTCGTTCGTTGCTTGTCCGTTTTTCCCTGCTTTGGGTAAATTCCAACATCAATGCTTATGGTCTGGTGGTTTCTGCAACAAATAGTGTGGGAAATAAAATCCAAAAATTTATGGAAGTTTTTATGCAGGGAGTCGATACTGCTTCAGCTGCTATGGTAGGACAGAATTTAGGGGCGGAAAAGACAGAACGAGCGGGAAAGGTAACCTGGTCAACGTTAGCCATGACATTGGTGTGTGCGGTTTTTGCATCATTTCTGTGTTTAAAAATACCAAAAGAGATCTATGGCATTTTCACTACGGATGAGGCAGTAAAAGAATTAGGCGTACTATATTTACAGATTATGGTGATTCATTTTTTTGCCTCTTCATTTGTAGGTGCTTTTCAGGCAATGGTAAACGGCAGTGGATTTGTAGAATTGGGCTTTATCATAGGTATTTTAGATGGAATTATCTGTAAAATAGGTCTAAGCATAATTTTCGTGTATATATTTCATATGGGTTATATTGGATATTTCTGGGGAATTGCGTGTTCCCGAATCCTGCCTGGATTGGTATGCTTTATCTATTTTATAAGTGGAAAGTGGAAAGTGAGAAAACTGCTCATAGAAAAATAGAGGGGTACCGTTCATACTTCCTGTCAATAAACGGGAATAGCAGAGAACATAAATTGAAAGACATAGAGTGTGAAATATTGGAATTGATATAGACGCAGGAAATCATAACAAGGTTTGATTTCCTGCGTTTGTTTTAAACACATCATCTATGAAAGATCGCCATGGCGGTTGTTGATGCTTTTGAATGTGGATGTGGGCCACCGGTAATATTTAGATAAACATTTATATTCTGTCGTATCTTACGGATAAAAACTATCATCATGTGAGCGTTTATGATATACTAGTTTGAAAAAAGCTGGAGAGAAGTAAAATGATTAATCATATGATCATGATCATTATGGCGCTTGGCGCTGTGGCTGGCGGAATTGACCGCATCATGGGGAACCGCTTTGGATATGGAAAAAAATTCGAGGAAGGCTTTCAGTATCTGGGACCTACCGCGCTGTCGATGGTGGGGATCATCTGTCTGGCTCCGCTGGTATCCGGGACGTTAGGGAAGCTGATCATTCCGGTTTACCGTTTTTTGGGTGTGGATCCGGCCATGTTTGGAAGTCTTCTGGCGATTGATATGGGCGGATACCAGCTCTCTATGGAACTGGCTGAGAATCCGATGATCGGAAGGTATGCGGGAATTGTGGCGGCTTCCGTGTTTGGCTGTACGATTGTTTTTACTGTTCCGGTGGGGATGGGACTGATCGAAGAGAGAGACAGGACTGTATTTGCCAGAGGAATCATGCTGGGGCTGGCAGCCATGCCGGCGGCGCTGATTGCCGGAGGGGCTGTGTGCGGCCTGGGGTTTTGGGAGATTCTTCATCAGAATCTTCCTGTTCTGGTTCTGGCACTTTTGTTGGGAATTGGTCTGTACCGTGTCCCCGATGGCATGGTGAAGGGGTTTGAAGTGTTCGCTGTTTTAATCCGGGCAGTCATAACTGCAGGGCTTGTGCTGGCAGCGGTTACATATATGACTGGCTTTGTGGTGATACCCGGTATGGCTCCTGTCGAGGAGGCCATGGCGGTGGTATCGTCTATCGGTGTAGTGCTTCTGGGAAGTCTTCCGGTGACGGAATTTCTGCAGAGAATACTAAAGAGGCCGTGTACGGTCCTGGGAGCAAAAATCGGACTGGACAGCATCAGTGTATTAGGACTTTTGGTAAGCATTGTGAGTCCCATTCCGGCACTGGCCATGATGAAGGATATGAATGAGAAAGGAAAGCTGGTCAATGTGGCTTATATGGTAAGCGCGGCCTCCATGCTGGCGGCTCATCTGGGATTTACAGTGAGCACGGAACCGGATATGCTGCCTGTGCTGCTGATCTCAAAAGCGGCCGGCTGTACAGCAGCTGTTTTGCTTGGACTGGTTCTCCCGGAGGCAGATGGTGTTGGGTAAAGATATACCGGCGGTTAGCCGCAATCGTTTCTCTTTGTCAATGGAGAAACGATTGCGGCTATACTTTTATCCCGCGATATACTGATATACTGTGCCGGCGGCTTTCGTTTATTCTGTTTTAGCCCCGTCTTTCCCTACGCGGGTTCCGTCCTCTAAAACTGTATCTTCAGCCATCCGGCCTTTGGTACCATCGGATACGGGGTTAAAATAATATTGTTTTCCGTCAATTGTATTCCAGCCTGTGACCATGGTGCCCTCCGGTTTCAGATAGAACCAGCCTCCGTATGCCGGATCGAAAATCCAGCCGGTGGCCATCTGGCCGCAGGAAGGAGCATCTTCGCTCAGATAATACCAGAAGCCGTTTTGATTGATCCAGCCGGCGGCGATATATCCGCTCTCTTTAAAATAGTACCATTTCCCGTTAATCCTTTCCCAGGAGGAAGATGGATATGTTCCGTCCTCTCTCTGAAGCCACCAGCCTGTGCCGTTCAGAATCCACGTACCGCTTGTGGTATCAGATGTAATAGATGTGCTTGGAATGAATCCTGAATAGCTGCCGGGGCCAGCCGGAGAATAGGAATTCCCGCTGCTGCTGCCAGAAGAGGAGGAGCGGCGCGTAACGGTCACGGTACAGGAGGCATACCCCTCGCCGGCCCTCGCGGTGATGACGGCAGTTCCGGGACGGAGGGCCAGTATTTCTCCCTCAGGGCTGACATCGGCAATGGATGGATGATCGGAGGAGAAGAATACGGTTACCTCCTCGTCTGATTCTACCGTTACCTGAAGCTTGCAGGTCTCCCCCTGAGTCATTGTGAGAGATTCCCTGTCTAAATGTACCTTCGCTGGAATCTTCTCTGTGATTTCAACGGTGCAGGAGGTTCGAAGGCTGTGGTCAGCCAGACTGACTGCGGTTACGCGGACGGTTCCGGCCGACCTGGCAGTCATTACATGCACGGATTCCCCGCTCTCTGAGAGGATATCCCCAGTCTCGATACTGCTCATATCTCCGGCAATTTCCCAGTAAATCTGGTCAGTGCCGGGGTTGAAGTATTCGCTGTCAGAGAACAGCGTAGCAGTGAAATCAATCGGAAGCTCCTCACCAGGAGCTAATGCCAGTTTGATTTTCCCGTTTTTTACAGCGCCGTCCTCAGAATACAGGTTCAGGCCGCCAGGGTAATTTACCATGTTTGAGCCGCCCTTTAAATACCCGCTCTCCATGGCCGCTGCAGCCGCAAAGGTCCAGCACAGACTGCTGATTCCCTGATGCTTTGGAACTGTAACCTGGTTTTCATCCCTTAAGTCATAGGAGGAAGGAAGGTTTACATGAAGCGGAGCCGCAGCAATACTGAGAGGATTTGGCAATGTCCTCATTCCATCTTCGGACAGTGACGGCCTTTTGGCCGCATTGGAACCGGAAGAGATCATGCGTTCTGTTTGATTCGCATTGGCCGGGCTGGATAAAGGTTCACGGATATTGGTCAGGGTGATCTTCTCCTTCATGGAAGGAGCGTTGGTATAAGCAAATATGGAGGGGTAAAGTCCGTTTTCCGAGATATCATGCCTCTCCCACGTACCATCCTCCAAAAGTTCGTACTGATAGGAGATTCCCTTCTGGCTTTTAATCCCGTCAATCCACCCGGGCGTGTTGTGTGCAAAAAAGAAACGTAATATATTTTGCCTGTCTTCCGGAATAAGGATTTTGACAATGACTTCAAACTCGGTTTCAGCGGGAAGCAGAATACCGGTATCCAGGCGCTCCGTATGAAATCCTCCGTATTTTTCATATCCAGATTTTGCTAAAAAAGGTTTATCTTCTCCGATTCTTACATAGATCCGATAGGAGAAATCCGGGTTGGACAAGATAAAACCGGCAGCCCGCAGCATTTCAGGGGCATGTCCAGTATGGAATACCTGTGACAATATCAGTTCTGTATAATCCTCCAGAGGCAGATCGATGGATCCATTGGCGGAATTGCTGTACATATGGCTGTAGTTATCAATACGTTCACCGGCTGGATAGACAACAGCCAACATTCCGGGATATCCGAGAAAGGCATCCTCATAGGAAATATAATAGTATCCTGTTCCGTCCGTTAATATTGGATCTGTTCCGTAAGAGTCTTTGCAGATCCAGGCCCCGTCCTCCTCAGGAGTCCATGCATTGCTTCCGGAACTGACCGTAAATTTTTCTTTGGGTACAGAATCGTCCCAGCCGACAATCGTAGTTGCATGGCCACCCATTAGTTCATCTGAAAGTTCAGGTGGAAGATAAAGATATCCGGGTTCAGCGGACGTATAGTAAGGGGGCAGGAAATACAGTCCGGAGTGAATTGCGCTGTAAGTCATAATGGCATTCTTCCAGTGCTCTTTATATCCTTTGGTATCGCTGGTCGGCAGCATATAAGCGTTCGGAATATGGTATTCCCGGGAGGTCCGGGAGGCATCAACATATTTTATATAATTGCTGGGTGTCTCCATGTAGCTTCCATCATTGGGATAGGGAGCTGCGGAATTTTTTACAGGCCCCTGCCAGTGGGCCAGGTAATTGAGTACTTCTATGGAACTGCCGCCGCGGTCCAGTTCATCGTCTTCCAGATCCATCCAACGGTAAGGAGAGCGTTTATTGAAGGTGACTCCGGCGATATGTGCCTCCGAATAATCCGGCATTACAGTTTTGTCGGTCTGGCGCCGTATCTTAAGCTCATATTCCGCGTAGTCTGTTCCGGGCTGAGGACTTACTGTTACTGTGTATGTACCTGCGGTGAGACCGGCTCTTTCAATACTCTGGTCATGAGGCAGGCTGGATTCTTCCACCACAACTCCATGATCAGACAGTACAACCTGGCAGGGCGCAGACGATTCCAGGGTAAGTATCACGTCCTCCGGGTCCTCCAGCGTAAAGTTAAAAACGTCTGTGTCTTCCGGGGAAGAGATCGTAGAATGAATCTGGCTTGGAAAGGTCAGAAGCACATCTCCGTGGGCTTCTATTTTTTCCCACAGGTCTTCATCTTCTGAATCGTAGAATGATGAAAGGATGCGGGATTCTGTGGGAATGGCCATAGCCTCTAAGACAGGCGTTAACGGCAGCACCTCACTGGAAAAGAAGACGGACAGCAGTATGACTGCTGTCAAACGTCTGCTTTTAAAAGAAAATCCACGAAACTTTTTTTTCATTGTTACCTCCTGTATCTGAATTTGCTGTGAAGCCTGCTGTTATTTTAACTTATAACTGAGAAGAAAACAACCAGATTAACAACTGGAAAAAAACAACTTGTTCACACTATGGTACAAGTGCTACTGTTATAGTATAATAATATCAGTGATAAGGAGGATTTTTTTATGGAGATGAAAGCATACAAGTTTTGGTTTGCCACGGGTTCCCAGGACCTTTACGGAGACGAGTGCCTGAGAAAGGTGGCCGAGCATTCCAGAATCATCGTGGAGGGGCTGAATCAGTCGGGACTTCTTCCCTATGAGGTGGTCTGGAAGCCGACCCTGATTGACAATACCTCGATCCGCACGCTGTTTAACGAGGCCAACCGGGACGGGGAGTGCGCGGGTGTCATTACGTGGATGCATACATTTTCACCGGCCAAATCCTGGATCTTAGGGCTTCAGGAATACAGAAAACCGCTCCTTCACTTACATACCCAGTTTAATCAGGAAATCCCTTACGACACGATCGATATGGATTTTATGAATGAGAACCAGTCCGCTCACGGCGACCGGGAGTTCGGTCATATGGTGACGAGAATGGGCATCGAGAGAAAGGTCATCGTCGGTTTCTGGGATGACAAAACGGTTCAGACGGAAATCGGTTCCTGGATGAGAACTGCGGTTGGCGTCATGGAAAGCAGCCATATCCGTGTGGTCCGTGTAGCCGACAATATGAGAAATGTGGCTGTAACCGAAGGTGACAAGGTGGAAGCCCAGATGAAGTTTGGCTGGGAGATCGACGCCTATCCGGTCAATGAGATCGCAGACTATGTAAAAGAGATTCCGGCTGGCGATGTAAGCGCTCTGGTGGAGGAGTATTACGACAGATACGATATTCTTCTGGAAGGAAGAGACGCCGCGGAATTTAAGCGCCATGTGGCGGTACAGGCGCAGATCGAACTGGGATTTGAGAAGTTCCTGGAAGAGAAGAATTATCAGGCAATCGTTACTCATTTCGGAGACCTGGGTTCCTTAAAACAGCTTCCGGGTCTGGCAATTCAGCGTCTGATGGAAAAGGGCTACGGCTTCGGCGGAGAGGGAGACTGGAAGACAGCCGCCATGGTCCGCCTGATGAAAATCATGACGGCAGGAATGGAAGGGGCGAAGGGAACGTCCTTTATGGAGGACTACACCTACAATCTGGTTCCCGGAAAAGAGGGAATCTTACAGGCGCATATGCTGGAGGTATGCCCGTCCATCGCCGGCAGCCGCATTGCAGTCAAGGTATGCCCGCTCTCCATGGGAGACAGGGAGGATCCGGCCCGTCTCGTATTTACGGCGAAGGAAGGCAGGGCGGTGGCCACGTCGCTGGTAGATTTAGGCAGCAGATTCCGCCTTATCATCAATACCGTGAACTGCAAAAAGGTGGAAAAGCCCATGCCGAAGCTTCCGGTTGCCACGGCGTTCTGGACTCCGGAACCAAACTTAAAGACAGGAGCCGAAGCATGGATTCTGGCAGGCGGTGCCCACCATACGGCATTCTCCTACGATTTGACGGCAGAACAGATGGGAGACTGGGCTGCTTCCATGGGGATCGAGGCTGTCTTCATTGACGAGGACACAACGATCCGCGGTCTCAAAAACGAACTCAGATGGAACTCAGTTTTCTATCGACAGATGCTTTAGAGCGTATCTGAATCATGAAGGGGTGTAAAACTATGACAAGTGTTTTTAAGGAAAAAGAAGAAGCGATGCAGGAGGAAGTATGCCGGAACATGATAAATGGCAGAACGGCGCTGGGGATTGAGCTGGGATCTACACGGATCAAGGCGGTGCTGGTGGATGAGCACCAGAAGCCAGTTGCCTCCGGAAGCCATGACTGGGAGAACCGGCTGGTGGAAGGTGTCTGGACGTATACTCTGGAGGACATCTGGGAAGGTGTTCAGGACAGTTTTGCAAAGCTTAAGGAGGACGTGAAGGCGCGGTACGGTGTGACGCTGACCACCGTAGGTTCCATCGGAATTTCTGCCATGATGCACGGTTATATGGCTTTCAACAGGGCAGGGGAAATTCTGGTTCCATTTCGTACCTGGAGAAATACCATGACGGAAGAAGCTTCGGAAAAACTGACGGAGCTGTTTCAATATCACATTCCACAGAGGTGGAGCATCGCCCATTTATATCAGGCAATCTTAAAAAAAGAGCCGCACGTGCCGGAGATCGATTACTTAATCACGCTGGAGGGCTACGTACACTGGAAACTGACCGGACAGAAGGTTCTGGGAATCGGTGACTGCGCCGGCATGTTTCCGATTGACACCGGCAAAAAGGATTTTCATGAGAGGATGATTGCACAGTTTGATGAACTGACAGCCGGAGAACAACTGCCGTGGAAGCTCCGTGATATCCTTCCGAAGGTTCTGACTGCAGGGGAGGAGGCTGGAGTGCTGACGGAAGAAGGCGCGAAGCTTCTCGATCCGTCCGGGGCGTTAAAGCCAGGTATTCCTCTCTGCCCGCCGGAGGGAGATGCCGGAACCGGTATGGTGGCTACGAACAGCGTCGCGAAGCGCACCGGCAATGTATCCGCAGGCACCAGTGTGTTCGCCATGGTGGTTCTGGAACATGAACTGAAAAACGTTCATGAGGAACTGGATCTGGTGACGACGCCGGCCGGTGATCTGGTTGCCATGGTGCACTGCAATAACTGTACTTCTGATTTAAATGCATGGGTGAATTTGTTTGAAGAGTTTTCCCTGGCTATGGGAATGAAGGTGGACAGAAACCAGTTGTTTTCCACCCTTTATAATCTTGCCCTGGAAGGGGATCCGGACTGCGGCGGCCTGCTGGCCTATAATTATTTCTCCGGAGAGCATATCACACATTTTGAAGAGGGACGCCCTGCATTTGTGCGTCTGCCCGACAGCCGGTTTAACCTGGCAAACTTCATGCGCGTACATTTATATACGTCGCTGGGAGCGCTCCGTGTCGGTATGGATATTCTGTTTAAGGAGGAGGGCGTGAAGCTGGACAGTCTGCTGGGCCATGGCGGATTATTTAAGACAAAGGGCGTAGGCCAGCGGATTATGGCGGCGGCAGCCGGCGTTCCGGTGACCGTTATGGAGACAGCCGGTGAAGGCGGTGCATGGGGGGCAGCAATTCTTGCATCCTATATGCGTTACAGAAGAGACGGAGGCAGCGCCGCCCTTGACCAGTACTTAACGGACTGCGTCTTTGCGGACGAAGAAGGTGTGGTTATGGAACCGCAGGAAGAGGATGAGCGTGGTTTCGAGGCATTTATGGAGCGGTATATAAACGGTCTGCCGATTGAGCGCGCCGCTGTCGATTGTCTGGGCGGAACGGCCGGTAATTGATTAAACAGAATTGAAACAATTAGAAAAGAGGAAATGGCACGATGCTGGAAGAATTAAAAAAAGAGGTCTATGAGGCTAATATGGAACTGCCGAGAAGGGGGCTCATCACTTATACCTGGGGGAATGTCAGCGGAATTGACCGGGAAAGGGGACTGTTTGTCATCAAGCCAAGCGGTGTGGATTACGGTCAATTAAGACCGGAAGACATGGTGGTTATGGATCTGGACGGAAATAAGGTGGAGGGAGACTTAAATCCCTCCTCCGACACGGCCACTCATTTAGAACTGTATAAAGCGTTTGGGGAGATTGGCGGAATCGTTCATACCCATTCTCCCATGGCTACGGCCTGGGCCCAGGCAGGCCGCGGGCTGCCTTGCTACGGTACGACCCATGCGGACTATTTTTATGGGGAGATTCCATGCGCCAGGAATTTAACGCCGGAGGAGATCGAAAAGGGGTATGAAAAGAACACCGGCCTGGTGATTATTGAAACCTTCCGCGGCAAAGATCCGGTTCATGTGCCGGCGGTGCTGTGCAAAAACCACGGACCGTTTACCTGGGGAAAGGACGCTGCGGGAGCAGTTCATAATGCCGTGGTGCTGGAAGAGATCGCAAAGATGAATTTTGTGACTGAGATGTTGAACCGTGATGCAGAGCCTGCACCACAGTCCATGCAGGATAAGCATTTTATGCGCAAGCATGGGCCCAATGCGTATTATGGGCAGAGATAGCGGCCGCCCGTTAAGCCGGGAAGAGAACGAGGGCGGAAAGACAAAGTACTATATTCTGATGGAGGAGTTAAAGCGCGATATGATATCCGGCAGGTTTCAGCCGGGGGACAGGCTTCCATCGGAGAATGAGCTGTCTTCATCCCACCATGTGAGCCGCCATACCGTGCGAAAGGCGCTGTCCATCCTGGAACAGGAGGGATTTATCGAGGCGGAGCACGGCAGAGGTACCTTTGTCTCCAGGAAGCCGGGAAGGGGAAAGTCCCTCTCACCAGCCTTGGGCGGAACATATCGAAAGGGGTCCGGCAATATCGCGGTGATTACCACATACTTATCGGATTATATATTTCCCCGGCTGATTCAGGGAATTGACAGCGTGCTGACAGCGGAGGGCTACAGTATTATCCTGAAAAATACCGGCAACAGCCGCGTGAAGGAGAGCCGTTGTCTGGAGGAAATTCTGGAGAAAGATATCGACGGACTGATCGTGGAACCCAGCAAAAGCGAGATTCTCTGTGCCAACAGGCCACTGTATGAAAAACTCGATTTTTATCAGATTCCCTATGTCTTCATACAGGGATACTACGCACAGATGAAGAATAAGCCGCACATTCTGATGGACGACTGTCTGGGCGGGTATCTGGTGACAAACTATCTGATCAAATCAGGGCACCGCCGGATCCTGGGGATTTTTAAGGCGGATGACAGTCAGGGAAAGGAACGCCATAAGGGGTATGTGAAGGCACTTCAGGAGGCTGGCTGCGCCTACGATCCCGATATGGTGATCTGGTTTCATACGGAGGATCGTGCGGTGAAGCCGGCGAAGGTGCTGGAGCTCATACTGGAAAGCGGCGTCACCATGGACGGGATCGTCTGTTATAACGACCAGATTGCCCTGGAGGTGATAAAGGCGCTTCAAAAGATGAAGATCCGTATTCCGGAGGATATCTCTGTAACAGGATATGACAACTCCTTTATAGCGGAAAACGGTGCGGTGAAGCTGACGACCATCGCCCACCCGCAGGAAAAGCTGGGGGCCATGGCGGCGGAACTGCTGCTGGAAAAGATAAAAGGCGTGCCGGATGAAGAGAGCCGGGTGGAGCGGATCCTTAAGCCGGAACTGATTGTGAGGGAGTCATGTATGAAGAGAGAGGCAGGAGAGTAATTTACTTTTCTGCTTCTTTTTTTGTGCGTAATGCATAACTTTTTTTGAATGAAAAGGGGAGAAAAAACAAAAAAAGTATAAAAATATGAAAATATTACATCTTTAAAAAGCAGAAATCTTGAAATATTACTATAATTCAGCAAATTATTTATTTTTGCCAGTATTTCCCAATGTTATACTTTTGGTGTAAAATCTAAACTTTAATTATCATTGTCATACTCTGCTTTGCTGTGATTTTACAGGCATTTTCTGCCGTAAATCGTGGAGAAACAGTTTTGGATACTGCCGATAATACTAATTATGTAAAGTATTATCGGTATTTTTGTGTTGAAATTAAGGTATCTTTCTATTTGCGTTCTGACTATTCAACTTCTTTTATCAAAAGAAATTTTTTCTTCTATGCGTACAGCAGCCGCTATTCCCCAATACCGAAAAATTAAGTCTACCATAATTAGTATTATACTTTCAAAATCGAAAACTGGTATGACCAGGATAAGATAATTTAAGAACAGGGAGGATAAAAAAATGAAAAAAAGAAGATAAAGCAGAAATGATTTTACAAAAAAGAGGTCAAAAAACAGCAAGGGGGAAATATCGTTATGCAAAAAACAAGCAAATTTTTCAAACGAAAAGCCGCGGGCATGATGGCGGCAGTCATGATGATGAGTGCGATTCCTGTCAATATGGTTGGATTTGCTGATACATCAGTGAACAACTCGGACAGATATGCCGCAAATGACCGCACTGCGACAGATTCCAATGCCAGTCTTTCAACCGCGTCCAATGCGTTAAAGATGCAGACGGAAGGGACAACCTACTACGTGGATGCCAGAGATGGAAATGATACGGCAGATGGAAAGACAGAGGATACCGCCTGGAAATCCTTTGACAGGGTGAATTCCAAAACATTTCTTCCCGGAGACAGAATTCTCCTGAAGGCAGATTGTATCTGGAACCAGCCGCTGAATCCAAAAGGAAGCGGTCAGGAAGGGGCTCCCATAACCATCGATATGTACGGGGAAGGAAGCCGCCCTGTGATTAATGGAAATGGTACCTCCGGTCCGTCGATTACCGGAGCTGTTACTATATATAACGAGGAATACTGGGAGATTTATAATCTGGAAGTTACAAACCTGGAGAGTACTGATAAGATGGGGGAGGCCATGGACAGCGGAACCAGTGAACGTGCCGGCATCTTAATCTATTCCTCCAATCAGAAAGAGATTTATAAGCACATTGTGGTTAAGAACTGTTACGTCCATGATGTAAACTCCAATTTTAAGGGAGGAAAAACCTCCGGTGGTATTATCGTCATGGGACACTATCTCGATAAGGATGGAAACCGTGTTACCATTGATGATAATGGCAATATGACAGCCAAGGCCATGGGGCGCGCTGCATTTGAAGATGTCCTGATTGAAGGAAACTACGTGAAGAACGTGGCGATTGAGGGAATCCGGAACAAGTGCAACACGGATATCGGAAGCAGCGGATGGGGAAAGAATGAATTCCTCAAAAATTATTCCAACGTAACAATCCGAAACAACTATCTTGAAAATGTTGTCGGAGACGGAATTGTACTGACAGAGACGAAAGGCGGTCTGGTGGAAGGGAACATGGTCAATTCCTCCTGCGGACTGGACCGGGGAACTGTGAACTATGCCCAGTGCTGGACCATGTTTGCCGACGATGTCATTGTACAGTACAATGAGGCGTACGGAAATAAATACGGCTATGATGACGGCGAAGCATTTGACTCCGACATGATGAACGTGGACAATATTTTCCAGTATAATTTGAGCCACGACTGCGGCGGCGGCGCCATGCTGTTCATGTCCAGCCAGAAAAATACGATTTTCCGTTATAATGTCAGCATCAATGACGGAACCGGCACGTATCCGAACGGAAGCAGGATGCAGCAGCAGACCTTCCATTACGATAACACCAGCTCTGCCGGACCAAATGTCGGAAAGATCTATAACAACACGATTGTGGTGTTTGGGGAAGGAAAGAATACCTCCCTGTTTGGCGGGAAGAGTAAGCGTACCTGTTTTGTGGACTTTAAGAACAACATCGTTCTGGCCAAAGACGGCGCTTCCATTGATTTTGCAGTGCTGGAGCAGGGGTCTACGATACATGAGGACAGTATAATCGAAAACAACTGTTTCTATCCGGATACCATTGCCAATACAGCGGCCGGAAGTGTTCTGGATAAGAACTCGTTAATGGAAAAAGGCAATATTTTTGCAGATCCGATGCTGAAGAACTATAAAGCGGGAGAGACGTATTCCAACTATCAGTATCCATTAGAGGATCTGGAAGAGCTGATTGATTCCGATTTCACGAAAGAACGAATTCAAAGTCTGGTGGAGCCGTATCAGCTGACCGGGGAGTCTCCGTGTATCCAGGCCGGACAGCGAATTGAGGGTATGCCAACTGAAGATATCATGGGAAATACCATTGCCGGACGTGTGGATATCGGAGCGCTGGAATACTCAAACCAGGATGAAGAGGCGGAAGAAGTAGAGACTGTCAATCTGGTTACCACACTGGGCGTTGTACCGGAACTTCCGAAGACCTTAAAAATAGTCCTGGATGGGGAAACGTATCAGTATCCGGTGGAATGGGAAGAACTGACAAAGGAGGACTGCATGGAATCCGGTGTCATTGAACTTCCGGGTGTGCTTCCCGGTCTTTCCAACCAGGTTACAGCGACGATTGTAGTGGCCGATGCACCGGAGAGCTACGAGCGTGTAGAGGTTACGACGTTTGCCGGAATTTATCCGGAGCTTCCGGACCGTGTGAATGCTGTATTTGCCGGCGGACTTACGATGGAGCTGGATGTCCGGTGGGATAAGGTGGCTCTGGATCAGTACTCTCACGAAGGTGAATTTACCGTAGAAGGCCGGGTGGCCGGATTAAAACAGACTTGTACGGCTGCCGTTAAGGTAATCGGTGAACTTGGCGACGGCAAGACGGTAAAAGAGAAAAGGGCAGCCAAGGATGCTTATACACAGGAAGCAGACGGGAACAAGGCTTACGGCAAATCCGATCCGAACGTCATCAAGGTAAAGACAGCCAATAATGCTCCATCCTATACGAGAAGAGGTATCATTGGATTTGACTTATCCGAAGAGACGGAAATGCTTAAGTCAGCGACAAACATTACCGTTAAGCTTCAGATGACCAGACCGAACAGCGAAGATGACTATAAAAAAATTAACAATCATTTCTATCTGAAGGTATATGAGGTAAGCGATGAGTGGAAGGAAGATGAGGTGACATGGAACTCGACGCCTGATTTCTCCGCAGATAACCTGGTAATAAAGGACAAGAAGATCGTTTATACAGATATCAGAGATAATCATGACAATATTGTAGAACTGGATGTTACCGACTGGGTGAAGAAAGCATATGCTAAAAATGGACAGACATCATTTTCATTTCTGATGGTGACCGATTATTTTGGAGAGTATGCGACCGGTGACAACGGAGGCATAGACTTTGCATCCAAAGAGGCAGCCGGAAAGATGGCGCCGACAATTGTTCTGAGTAATGTGTATGAGACGAAGGTGGAGGCTGTGTCTGTATCCACTCCGGCAGGAAAGAAACCGGTTCTTCCGGAAACGGTAACGGTTACGTACTCAAACGAGGAAACAAAGAATGTGACTGTCGAATGGAATTCCATGAACCCTGCCAGCTATCAGACAGAAGGAACCTTTGTCGTATATGGAAAAGCAGACGGAATCAATCTGCCGATCGCCTGTACCGTCAATGTCATGGAAGCGCTTCACAAAGTGGTGAAGGTAAAGGATTTCGCCGGAATTATCCAGCTGGTGGGAACTCCGTGGGAGGAACTGGGACTTCCGGAGATGGCAGCCGTATTACTGGATAACGGTCAGGAGGCAGAAGTCGGCATTCAGTATTGGTTCCCGGATAACGCCTATGATCCTGAAAAAGAATTTTCTTATACCTGTATCGGTTATCTGGACTTGACCAACCATGATTCCATCGAAAATCCGGATCAGAAATTTGCAACCGTTTCAGTCAGCATTATTGAACCGGAAGATAAGAATGCGCTTCTCGTACTTTATACGGAAGCGGCGGAGCTGATCAACAATGGTGATGCAGCACAGCTGACAGAAGCGGCAAAGAACCGTTTCATGAAGGCATTTAATAAAGCTGCTGAGGTTCTGGTAAATACAAAGGCTACAGAACTGGAAGTACATACCGCCTATACAGAACTGATGGAAGCGATATGGAGTATGGATTCTGAAGAGAACCAGAAGGCGGATACCGATGCGCTGAGAGATCTCGTTCTGATCGCTGAGTCAAAGAAGAAAAAAGATTATACCGAAGAAACGTATGAGGCGATGAAAGAAGCATTATCGGAGGCGAAAGCAGTATTAAGGGATAAAACGCTGACGAAAGCAGACCAGCCGGTGGTAGACATGGCATATGAAAACCTGAAGGAGGCTGTCGACGCACTGGAATACAGCGGAAAGACAGATCCGGTAACGAAGGTCATGACCGGAATTAAAATCACATCACTTCCGACAAAGACGGAGTATAAAACCGGTGAACGTTTCAGCTCAGCAGGGCTGGTCGTAGCGGCCGTATACAGTGACGGAAGCACGAAGAACATAAGCGGATACGAGGTTGGAGATGTGAATACCGGAACAGCCGGAACGAAGGATGTAGTTGTTACCTACCGGGTAGCAGTCAATGATGCAATTAAAGTATTTACAGATACGTTCCAGATTACGGTTGTGAAAAAATCTTCCTCAGGCAGCAGTACAGGAAGCAGTTCAGGAAGCGGCTCCGGCTCTGTGAAAGTAAACCGTGCGCCGGTGAATGTAAGCGGCCAGTGGCAGAAGGCAGAGAATGACATCTGGAAATTCCAGAAGAGTGACGGAAGCTATGCAACGAATGAATGGGCCAGAATCAATGACAAGTGGTACCACTTTGATGGAAACAGCCACATGCAGACAGGATGGATTCTGGATGGAGACAAGTGGTATAAGTTAGGCAGCGATGGCTCCATGCACACAGGCTGGGTAAAGGAAGAAGCTGACGGCCAGTGGTACTATCTGGATGAATCAGGAGCAATGATGACCGGCTGGGTACTTGTAAATGGAAAATGGTATTACTTAAATCCGGTTACCCAGGGGAATACCGGATGGCAGAATGGGGAAAACGGAAAATGGAATCGTGGAGCTGCAGAGAGCGGCAGCCGTTCCGTTGGCTCGCTCTATACCGGCACTACAACGCCTGACGGATATCAGGTCGATGAAAACGGAGCATGGATTCAGTAGGGGGAACTGTTTTATGAAATTAAAATGGAAAAAACTGTGCGCGGCAGTGCTGGCAGTGACCATGACGATGGGAAATTTAACGTATGGCGCACCGCTGAATTCAGGGACAGCCTCGGTAAAATCCGTTTCGGATGAGGGGCTTGTATATTATTCTGATTTTGATGACAATACAGCCAGGGACTTAAGCGGCAGCGGAAACGATGGGACGATTAACGGCGGTATTACCTTTGTGGACGGAATCAAAGGAAAGGCGCTGTATGTGAACAATACGGGAAGCCAGGCAGGAAGCGACAGCAACGAGGCAGGCCAGTATGTGGATCTGGGCAGCAAGCTTACTTTTGGGAAAGAAGATTTCACGATTTCCCTTTGGATGAAGACAGACGGCCACGGAAGTACCAACTCTGCAATTTTGGGCAATAAAAACTATGCCAACGGCAGCAATGTGGGATTTGCCATCGGCAATTTTACCGGAGCATCCTATGGTCCGGATGTGAGAGCCAATTTTTCAGGAACGGGTTCAAGCCGTGTGGAGATCAAGGAGATCAAGGCCAATGACGATGCATGGCATCATCTGGCAGTGGTTTTCGACCGGGACGGGGAGATGACGGTCTATATGGACGGTACCAGGACCTCATCGGTCAGCATGGCAGGCCATGCCGGAAAAACCGTGGACACCGGCATGCCGGTGATCCTGGGAGCAGGAGGCAACAAAAAGAATGGGATGGCCAGATGCGCATTAGATGAAGTGAGAATGTATACAAGATCCTTAAGCGCTGCGGAGATTGAGAGGCTTTACCGTGACATCATGGATGAGAGCGGGACGGAAGCGCTCTTAAAGGATGGTCTGGTCATGCATTCCACCTTTGATGAGGAAAGTGTAACTGCGGCTCAGATTACCGATGTAACCGGAAACGGAAATAATGGAACCGTGGTTGGAACACCGGCGTATGAAAAGGGAATCCGCGGAAATGCCATCTCATTTGACAATGGGGAGTCTGCGGGTCAGGGAAATACAAAAGCAAAGCAGTATGTAAATTACGGCAAGCCGAAGGACCTGATGTTTGGCACCTCAGATTTTTCTTTATCCTTCTGGATAAAGACGGAGAATCACGGACAGAACAACGGCACCATACTCTCCAATAAAAATTATTTAAGCGGCAGTAATGTGGGATGGGCGTTTGGCAATTACGACAATGCCAGCGATACCGACGTGCGTATGAATTTTTCCGGAATATCGGGCAAAAGAGTGGAAATTAAGAAAATTTCCGCCAATGACGACCAGTGGCATCACATAGTCGGTACGTATGACCGGGATGGCAATATGACCGTTTACATGGACGGAGAGAAGTATTCCTCCGTTTCCATGGCGGAACACAGTGGAAAAACCGTGGACGCAGGATTCGATTTTGTCCTGGGAGGGGACGGAAGAGGCTGCTACGGGATGAGCCGCTGCATGGTGGATGAACTGCGGGTTTACAACAAGGTGCTCGCGGATTCCGCAGTAAAGACGATCTATGAGGCGGAGGGCGCTGCGGTGATCGTGGATCAGATGGCTGCCCAGCTTGCCGCAGTAAAACCTGGTTCCGAATATCCGCAGGACAGAATCGATGCAATGGCAGAAGAGATAGCGAAAACGAAACGCGCAGTGGAGGAACTGCAGGCAGCTGCTGCCATGGCGGCGGTCAAAGCACTGAGAGAGAAATATAATCAGTTCCTGGAGGGCAGCGAGCCTCTGGCAAGTTTTCAGGTAGTGTCTGACGTACATATCAAATCAGATGATTTGACGGAAACAAACGCAGCAAATATGATTGCGGGACTGAAGGATATTAAGGCCATGGATCCGGATACCCTGGGCATTATGAATCTGGGCGATTTCACCCAGAGCGGTACAAAGGCCCAGTACGACGGGATGTATAAGATCATGGACCAGTATTCACCGGTTTCCGATGACAAAGTTATGATAACGCTGGGCAATCACGATGTGCGCGGAACCAGCTCCGCGGACTGGAACAAGGATGAGACGGTGATCAGCAAGTACTGGCCGACCGCGAAGGCGCTCTATCTGGAGAGAAATGCCAGATATATGCCCAATACTGACGGGAAGCTGTATTTTGACCGCTGGCTGGGCGGCTACCATTTTATCGCGATCAATACGGAAAACGGCATCAAGGATGCCATGTATTTATCCGATGAACAGCTGGAGTGGCTGGATCAGACTCTGGCGGAAAATGCCAGCCCGGATAAACCGATCTTTGTCATGGGCCATAACGCGCTGAAGGACACCCACTGGAGAAGCAACATTTTGAATGATTTCGGCAACCAGGATGGACGCGTGAAGGAAATCTTCGCAAAATATCCGCAGGTGATCTACATGTCCGGCCATATTCATAATGGTTTCGGCGTTGTGGAGGCAATCGACCGGGAATTCGGCACGATGGTGGATCTTCCATCCTATAACGATTCAGAAAACGGAGTAAAGGAAACCGGAACCGGTTATCATGTGAAGATTTATGACGACAGTGTGGTATTCAAGGCAAGAAACTTTAAGACTTCGACCTGGCTGCCGGAATATGACATCACGGTGACGACGCCGAATCTTCCGTCTGTATATAAAGAGGCAAAGAAGCTGAATGCAGACGATTATACGGCGGATTCCTACCAGAAGCTGGAAACTCTTCTGAAGGAAGCAGAGGCTTTCTTTGCAACTGAGTATGATCAGAGTGATCTGACCTATGAAAAGGTGGGACCTCCTTCCAAAAGTCTTTTTACAGATGCTGTAAGAACCAGGATCAATGAACTGGCTGCGGAGATAACGGCTGCGATGGCGGAACTCAAGTCCGGTGAACAGGCGGTGACGGCCAGCCAGGATGTCTACCTTCAGGCAGGTAAGGATGCCGGAACGGTGAGCACGTCATTCAGCAATTACGATGCTTCCAAGCTTCGTGTGAAGTATTCAGACGGAGATCAGTCGTTTACCAGGAGGGCGCTGCTGAAGTTTGATCTGTCTGCGGTCGGAAGCGATACAAAGGAGGCGGAGCTGGTACTCCAGCTGACCGGAGGGATCAGCAATTCCAATCCGGCTAAGGACTTTACGTCGGCAGAGGTGCGGCAGATCGGAAATCAATGGGAAGCAGGTTCCGTTACATGGAACACCATACCCGCGAGAACAGCCGAAAAGGCGGCAGGGATTATTACCAAAGCGGAAATTTCCGGTGATCTGGTGACGGTTGATGTCAGTGAAGCTGTAACAGCGGCTCTGGCGAAGGGAGAAAAAGAGATTTCCTTTGAGATCAGCTGTCCAACGGAAGCCAACGATAACATGATTGATTTCTATTCCACCAGAGCAGAAGGAAAACAGGCGCCAAAGCTTGTAACCCGCAATTCCAGCACGGATAAGCCTGTAAATCAGGAGTTTGCACAGCTGAGAGAGAAATGGATGAACAACCTGCTGGGAGGGACCCTGGATACCGGTAATGCGGCGGTGCGTACCTATATAGCCGGATTGAATGAGAAGGCGCTGGAGTACTGGGACACCATGATAAAGAGCGGAGACGCATCCCGGACGAATCTCTGGAGCGACCTGGATATGAGCTATATATCAGGAACAGGAGCATCGGCAAAGGTGCATTCCGGAAATGTGGCTGAGACATTTAAGCGCATGAAGGAAATGGCAATTGCGTGGGCAACGGAAGGTTGTGAATTATATCAGAACGAAGAACTGAAGCAGGAGCTGATAACGGCCCTTGACTTCATGAATGAGAACCACTACAGCAGCAGTGACAGCCAGACACCGTTCTTTGGAAACTGGTGGCACTGGGAGATCGGCGGGCCGATTGCATTTATGGACACCGCACTGATTCTCTACGATGATCTGACATTGAAACAGATTAACAGCTATGCGGCGGCAGTCAACCGCTTTACCAATGTCTGCGACAAGCCGTCGGGATACCCGGGTTCTCCGGCCATGACGGGAGCGAATCTGATTGACAAGGGCATGGTTGTTGCCCAGGTCGCACTCCTGACAGATAACGGAAGCAAGCTGGAACACGTGAAAAAGGCCTATAAGACCGTGTTTGAGTATGTGACGACAGGAGACGGATTCTATGAAGACGGTTCGTTCATTCAGCATCAGGCGCTGGCCTATATGGGCGGATACGGTTCCCAGCTGTATGAGAAGCTGAGTATTCTGTTCAGTGTACTGGCGGGGTCCGATTATGAACTGACGTATGACGATCATGCGGAACAGCTGATCTTTGACATGGTATTTGAAGGAATCGAGCCGTTTCTTTACAATGGGCTGTGTATGGATATGATTTCCGGCAGGGACATTACCAGAAATACCTCCAGTGATAAGAAGAGAGGCGCCGGGATCATGGATGCCATGATGCTGATCGGAGATGCGATGCCGGAAGAACAGCAGCAGCGCTTTAACAGCATGATGAAATACTATGTTGGCATAGATGAAGAGTATTACTATAGCCGGAGCAGCCATATAGCTTCTCTGATGAAGGCGAATCAGATCATGAATGATGATACGATAGAGCCCAGAAGTGAATACGTGCTTCATAAGCTGTTTGCAAGCATGGATAAACTGGTGCATATCATGCCGGGGTACGGTTTTGCCTTATCGATGCACTCAAGCAGAACGTATGGGCATGAACTGATTAACGACGAAGGAAAGCGCACCTGGAACATTTCAGACGGAATGACCTATCTTTATAATGGAGACAGGGAGCAGTATGGAGAGGGATACTGGGCTACAGTAGATCCCAAACGTCTGGCCGGTACGACCACAGAGTATGTGACACGTCCCAATGGAGCCGGAGACCGAACGAAAAATGTCTACAGCTGGGTGGGAGGTTCCAGTCTGGGCGATTACGGAACCGCCGGAATGCACTACAAGACACTGGGCAGCAGTGGAAGTACGAGAAACGGAACAGATGCAAAGAAATCCTGGTTCATGTTTGACGATGAGATTGTTGCGGTAGGAAGCGGGATTACATCCTCCACCGGAAATTACGTGGAAACGGTAATTGATAACAGAAAGATCAAAGCGGATGGAAGCAATCAGGTTTTAATTGATGGAAATGAGAAATCCATCCGGGACGACGGCGCGGAAAGCGCAGAAAAGGGAACGAAGATTCCGGATGCCTCCTGGCTCTATCTGGAAGGAAATACCGAAGATTCAGATATTGGCTATTACTTCCCGGGAAAAGCCGACATCATGGCTTTAAAAGAAAAGAGGACCGGTAACTGGAGCGCGCAGGGGACTACGGAAGGACAGGAGACGAATCAGTTTGCAACGTTCTGGTTCGAGCATGGAAAGAAACCGTCCGGCGCGGATTACTCCTACGTCATTCTTCCTGGAAAAGACGCTGCGGGAACCGAGAGCTACGCCGCCAATCCTGATATTGAAGTACTGGAGTGCAGTGAAGACGCTCATGCAGTGAGGGAAAATTCCCTGGGGATAACCGGTGTGAATTTCTGGAACAGCAAGGGAAAAGCTGTGGCAGGCATCACCTCCAGCAAGCCGGCTTCCGTGACCGTGCAGGTATCAGATGGAATGGTGACGGCAGGCGTGGCGGATCCGACACAGGAGAATAACGGAACAATTGAACTTTCCATTCCTTATGCGGGCGGAGACATTGTAGAAAAAGACGGAAATGTCGAAGTACTTCAGAAGACACCGTTTATTAAACTGTCTGTGAAGACAGCAGGAACTACCGGCAGTACGAGCCAGGTAACTTTGAAGCTGGCGGACACCGGGCAGATCGAGCTTGTAGGTCTTTCGGAGGAGTTTGACAGAATAAAGGTGGCGCCTGGAACGAAATTTGCCGATATCAAACTGCCGGAAACGGTGAAAGCTTACGATAATGCCGGAAATATACATACGCTGGAGCTTACCTGGGAACGCGGTGAGTATCAGAAAGATGTGTACGGTGTTTATACACTGACAGGCGTTTTGAAGCTGCCGGAAGGCATTTCTAATTCGGCGGGAATTACAGCCTCTGTCGAAGTGCAGGTGGGAGACGAGTCCTCTGCCTCCATGGATGACGTGTATGTGCAGGGAGGAACCGATGGGGACAAGAACTTTAGCGGATCCACCAGTCTGATCGTTAAATACGATCTGGGCGCTCAGAATTATACGAGAAAATCCTTAATGAAGTTCAGCCTGGCTGAAGTGCCGGAGGACGCAGAACAGATTTATCTGACGTATGAGCTGACTGGAACCCCAAGTGCAGATTTTGAGGCCGCCAATATTTACCGTGTGGGCAATGACTGGGAAGGAAATTCAGTGACCTTCAACAGCTTCCCGGATCGAAAGAGTACAGAACCGGCTGCTGTTATGACGAAGCGCATGACCTCGGAGAGCCTGATCCAGCATCTGGATGTGACGGAGGCAGTGCGGGCGGCTGTGAGAGATGGGGAGAGCGAAATATCTTTTGAAATCAGCATCCCGACAGCGGCAGGAAACAACTATGTGGGAATTCATTCGTCCAGAACAGCGAAGGAAGGAGCAGTAAAACCGGCCTTAACATGGAAGACGGATTATGAACCGGAAAAAATTGTGAAAAAGAATCTGAGCTTTATCAAGGATCTGGCTTCCGCAATCAACACATCGGAATTCAGCAATGTGGATGAGGCGAGGCTGAAGCAGCTGATCGCAGACGCGGAGCGTATCCTTGCGGATGAAGATGCTTCCATGGAAGAAATTCACGAAATCGAGAGACTTTTGACACAGGAAATGGTAAAATACAGAAAGTATTAGAAAAACTGTCACGGGGCCGGGCGGAAACTCTCTGCCCGGTCCCGGATAAAACGGACGAAAAGGAGCGGAGGGAATCATGAGACTAAAAGCGTTTGGATTAAATCCGAAAAAGCTTTCCCGCACCGGTATTGCAGTGAGGATCTTACTGGGGCTGGTGCTGATCGGAATGCTGGTGGGAGCAGGAATCTGGCTGCATGGAAAAACGGATAAGCCCGTTATGCGGATTGGAACGTATGCAATCACTCAGGAACATTTGGCGCTTTATAAGGCAGATCTCCGCGCGTCAGTGAGTTCGTATTTTTATCAGACGTACCAGCAGGATCCCAACGAGGAGGGCTTCTGGGACACGGCCTTTCAGGGCGAAATTCCTTCCGCGGTTCTCCAGGAGGAAGCGATGAATGCGCTTCTGTCTGATACGGTGGAGCGGATTGAGGCGGCGAAGTACGGAATTGTCGTGGATGTTACGCTGGATGATATAAAAAAATCACTGGAAAAGGAAAATAAGCGAAGGGCAGAGCCGGGCCAGACCGCCTATGGGCCGAAAACGTATGGCCTGATGGAATATATCTCCAGGACACAGATGGAAGTGAGAGATGCTTTAAAGGAAAAGCTGCTGGAGACCCGGCTGAAGCCAACCAAAGAGCAGCTGGAAGAGCTGTATGACCATGCGGACCCCTCTTATTTTGACAGAGGCTGCAAGGCCAGAGTCGGCATTTATATGTATTATGGTATGAAGGTGGGAGAATTTCCGGAAGAACTGGATTCCGTATGGAGCTTTGTCAGGGAAGAACTGGAAAAGGGGACGGAACCGGAAGCGATCATCGAGGCGGCCGGAGAACGTTTTTCCTCTCCTGTCGAATACGAAGAAGTGGAATATGATACGAATCAAATGCCGAGAGACAACGAAGAACTGGCCTGGCTCGCAGAGCAGACCAGGGAATTGTCTGCCGGGCAGTGCAGCGGCGTATTGGATTACGGTGCTTCTCAGGGTATTTTAAAGGTACTGGATAAAACGGATTATGAGAAAGCCGGTTTTGAAGAATCTGAGACGATTCTTACTAACCTGTGGATCAATGAGGAGTATCCCAAATATTTGAACCAGTGTATGGACGCATATCGATAAGAAAAAAGAATCATGCAGGTTTCCACAGAACTGAGTGGGGCCGCTTCAAATCTGTTGAAGCGGCCCCTTTTTATATAATATGAGAGATATGTTAATGACTAAGCCGTCTCATATACCTTACACACAGGATAATCAACACTCCGGACAGTGCAAAAATCATCTGCATCCCGGACACCGGAAAGCCCCCGATCTGAAATTCCGGAAGAATTTTTAGCAGGGAGGCGCCCAGCAGCGTTGCGAAAAAGCCGCATAGCCCAGCGTAAGAGGAGTTGGCGCTCACGTAAGATACCCGCTTGTCGGCCGGGGCGTACTGATACTGGAGGCTGAAAACTGCGATGGCAATTCCACCCCATGCGGCTCCTGAGAGAGCCTGCAGAATGGGCTGCAGAATCAGGCAGGTTGCGGGCGTCATGAACAGCCAGGAAGTATGTACAAAGCCAAGCAGGAGCATGGAGCAGCGCGCCGCATGAAGCCAGGAGGTGGCGTCAGCCAGCCGTCCCCAGAAACAGGCCGCCACCACGCGGACGGAGGAGGCGATCAGTCCAAGGAAGGTGATATAGGTGTAGTCCAGAGAAAGCCCTGTTACCATGTATACACTGAAAAATGGTCCGGCTACCTGCAGCGCCAGATTCCAGAACATGTAGAGGCCGATGATCTTTCGGTATTCGCTGTCGAAAAGCGGATCGATGACAGCGGCCTTTAAGCTGCGCCGGTGAGGTTCAGAAACCGGCTCCCGGATTGAGGAAAGGCACCAGAAATCCGTGAAGGCGGTGGATAATACAATCAGGCCAATGATATAATACCCGGTCAGGTCCTGATGCGAACTTCTCATCCAGTCTAAAACACGGCCGCAGACCAGGCTGAGCACCGTGGTGAATGCAAATGCAAACGCATCCTTCCGCCCCAGATACGTTCCGCGGATGTTCTCAGGAACCAGGGAAAGAAGCCAGCTTCCGGTACCCGTACCGATAAACGCGCCGAAGAAGTGGGCGACTACATAGATGGCGACGACTGCCGCCAGGCGGCCCGCCTGGTTTTCGACCAGCAGCGGGACGAAAAAGAGAGAGGAGAGCAGAAGCCTGTGGATCAGTGCGAAGCAGGCGATTAAAAATTTCTTCTGTCTCAAGTTCTCCAGGACGACGGAAGAAAACATCTGCAGGGTGCACAAGAGCACCGGAACAGAGCCGATGATTCCGTTTAAGGAATCATCAGCGCCGAGATAGCCTGCGTAGCCGGACAGAAACGCCCCCGTTGTCAGGGTGACGACGCCGTTGGCGCAGCAGCCTTCGGCAATAAACAGCTTCCGGCCCCTGGAATAATCCGTCTCCGTCATGACAGTATCCCCGAAATACGCCTGGGACACCATTTGCTTTAATTGCAGAACTGTAACCATAAGCCAATATTTGCGGCGGAATTGCCGCAATCCCCTTTTCATTTATTGATTTTTCTGGTATTCTTGTGTTGGTAAGACGGGAAATTGACCGGTTTTTCCACGTTTTTAAGAGCTCTTATCTTCTTCTATATTGCCAGTTTGTGGTTGATTATACAAGAGGAGAAAGAAGAGAATAACTGGAGGATTCCGACTGTGGGTGCGGGATTCCGGCAGAAGCGAACCAGAGCACGGCGCCGCGGGGAAGAACCGGTAATCCGCAGAGGGAAAAGAAAAGGATGGAACATTTTCTGCATTTGAAGGCACTGCTGCCGGTACAGGCGCTAAATGCCGGTTATCTGGTGACAAAGGGATGGGGACGCCATGTGGAGCGTACCATGGATACATTTGAAATTATATACGTCAATTCCGGGACTTTGGGGATATTTGAGGAGGACGTGGAGTATGATGTGGAAAAAGGGGAGGCGCTGATCCTGTTTCCTGGGCGGCATCACGGAGGAACCAGGGATTTTGACGCGGATCTGACCTTTTACTGGCTCCATTTTACCATGGAGGAGGAGGCTCTCCGTATGGGAAGCGATATTATGGCGCTGCCTCAGCTGATCCGTCTGGCGAAGCCGGAGGCGTTTGAGGAGCTGTTCCGGCGTTTTATCCGGAGACAGAATGTGTGCCGCGATGACAAGACATTTTTGAATCTGGTGCTTTTGGAGCTTCTGTGCGAGCTTTCCGATTCCCTCTCTCCGCTGGAGGTCAGCGGACAGAAGGTTTATCTGGCCAACCAGGCGGCCAGATATATCCGGGAGCACTGGAAAGAACCGCTGTCCGCATCATTTCTGGCTGATAAGCTGGAATGTAATCCGGACCATCTGGGCCGGGTCTTTCACGCCGTGTACGGCAGAAACTTAACGGATGCTATCCATGAGGCCAGAATCAACCGGGCCTGCCGCCTGTTGATAGAAACGAATCTGACCGGCAGCGAGATCGCCTACGAGTGCGGGTACACGGATGTCGATTATTTTCGCAGACTGTTTAAGAAATACATGGGAATCACGGCGAAAGAGTACCGGCAGGCGTACTGCCTGGTGCTTCCGGAGGATCGTGTGGGAAAATAACTGAGCCGGCGTAAAGCCGCTGCTTTACGGTTATAACAACTGAATCTTTTTCTGATAGATCCGGCGGAATAAGACAGTCGTAAGGACGACGGAGATGATTTCCGCCAGAGGGAACGCATACCATACGGCATGAAGGCCGAATTCCGCTGCGAAGAACCAGGCAGCGGGCAGAATACATACCAGCTGTCGGGCTGCCGAAGTGATCAGGCTGTAGACTCCGTTGCCCAGAGCCTGGAATACAGAACCAATCACGATGCAGTACCCTGCGAACAGGAAGCTTAAGCTGATGATGCGGAGCGCTGGAACGCCGATTCCCATCATATTCTCTGAGGCGTCAAACAGATACAAAAGCTGCTCCGGGAATATCTGGAATATGGCCAGTCCCACCAGCATAATTGCGACTGCCGCAGTCACGCTGGCCCGGATGGTTTTCATAATGCGGTCTTTCTTAGCGGCTCCGTAGTTGTAGGCGACGATCGGAACCATCGCATTATTTAAGCCGAATACAGGCATGAAGATGAAGCTCTGAAGCTTGAAATAGATTCCGAATACGGATACCGCTGTCTCGGAGAACAGCAGCAGGATCTTGTTGACGCCGAAGGTCATGACCGAGCTGATGGACTGCATGATGATGGAAGGCAGTCCAACCCTGTAGATTTCAGCGATAATCTCCGCATTCGGGCGGAAGCTGCGCATGTTTAAATTCACGTCGGTATTTTTGGTGATATTGAAGTAGAGCAGCAGGAGCATGGCGGCAATCTGACCGATTACCGTGGCTGCCGCGGCACCCATGATTCCCATCCGGGGGAATCCCAGCAGTCCGAAGATCAGAATGGGATCCAGAATAATGTTGATGATGGCTCCGAGACCCTGCGTGATCATGTTATAGATCGTGCGTCCGGTAGACTGCATGATCCGTTCCAGCGCAATCTCTAAAAAGATACCAAAGGAAAAGATGGAGCAGATCGATAAGTAAGTGGTACCCTGCCGGATGATCTCCGGATTGGAGGTCTGAACCGTAAAATAGATTCTGGCAAAAAAGATGCCGAAGACGGCGAACAGCAGATAGCTTAGGAAGAAAACAAAGAGTCCGTTGACAGCCGCCAGATTGGCATTTTTCTGGTTCTTCTCTCCCAGAGAGCGGGACAGAAGCGCGTTGACGCCAACGCCGGTGCCGGTGGATACCGCGATAATTAAGTTCTGTACGGGAAATGCGAGCGATACGGCCGCCAGCGCGGTTTCCCCGAGCCGGGCGACAAAGATGCTGTCGATGACATTGTATAAGGCCTGTACCAGCATGGAAAGTATCATGGGCAGAGACATGGTGAACAGCAGACGGCTGATGGGCATGACGCCCATTTTGTTTTCGGCCGGTTTCCCGGAAATGGTCATATTTGACATGTAAAACCCCCCTGTCTAACATAGTAAACATGCAGATAATTGTACCCTGTTCGACAGGAAAAGTCAAGAAAAGAGCCGTGGATGCACAGAGCTGTTTCTGCGCAGATACAGCTCATTTGAATGGAATTTCACCAGAAAAGGTGCAGGATTCAGAAATATTTTATGTAAAATAGATATTGCAAAGAAAAAAAACGTGTGCTATCATATATGAAATTCATCGTAGTGCAGTGGTGAATTACAGATAAGACGAAAGGCTGAGAAAGAGACTCTGATTTAAGAAACTTGACAGGAAGAGGGCGTCACCGACTGAGAGCGCCGTCATGAGGGACTGAATTAAGGGAACACTCTGGAGCCGGTATGCCGAAGCGGCCGGAAGGATCTCCGGTGTCAGAGGTAGGTTTACCCGTGACACGCGTTAAGTGAAAGAGTGGAGATAGAAGTATAATATCTCAAAGCGGGTGGTACCGCGGGATCTTATGATAATAAGAGCCCCGTCCCGGAATATGTAACTGTATTCCGGGACGGGGCTTTTCCTGTTTCCGGAATCCAACCAATCTACATCTGGTAAGGAGCGTGCAGACATGGAATTTATGAAAGGTATCCAAAGAAAAGAAACTGTAGAACTGGCCGATTTGCTTTCCGGTGATTACACCGGAAAAACCGTGAGCCTAAACGGGGCGGTCCACACCATCCGCGACATGGGCGAGGTAAGCTTCGTGATCCTGAGAAAAGCGGAGGGACTTGTCCAGTGTGTCAGAGAGCGCTCTGTTCCTGTATACAGGGCAGGGGAACGCGGCGCGGGAGCGGCGCAGGAAGCAGTGGACGGCAGGCTGGAATTTGCGGACAACGGGCCGGAAATCCCTTCGGCAGAATTAAAGGAGGAGTCCGCCGTCACCGTCACAGGAATCGTATCGCCGGAGCCCCGTGCTCCCCACGGCGTGGAAATCCGTCTGACAGAGATCAAAGTACTGTCAACACCGGCAGAGGTTCTCCCCATCGCTGTCAGCAAATGGAAGCTGAACACGTCGCTGGAGACGAAGCTGGCCCTTCGCCCCATCACACTCCGCAATCCCATGGAGCGGGCGAAATTCCGGATTCAGGAAGGAATTGTCCGGGGATTCCGGGATTTTCTTTATTCGCAGGGATTTACCGAGATTCGCACACCGAAGATCGTGGCCCGCGGCGCAGAGGGAGGTTCCAATGTGTTCCGTCTCGATTACTTCAACAAGAAAGCAGAGCTGGGGCAGAGCCCGCAGTTTTACAAGCAGACCATGGTTGGCGTCTATGACCGGGTATTCGAGGCGGCTCCCGTGTTCCGGGCTGAGAAGCACAACACGACGCGCCATTTAAATGAATACACCAGCCTAGACTTCGAGATGGGATATATCGACGGCTTTGAGGACGTGATGGCCATGGAAACCGCCATGCTCCAGTACGTGATGAAGCTTCTTTCTGAGGAATACGAAAAAGAACTCCGGATGTTAAAGGTTACACTCCCGGACGTGACAAGAATTCCTGCCGTAACATTCAAACGGGCCAAGGAACTCGTTTCAGAGAAATACAGCCGTCCAATCCGTAATCCCTATGATTTAGAACCGGAAGAAGAACACTTAATCGGCCGGTATTTTAAAGAAGAATACGAAAGCGATTTCGTATTTGTCACCCATTACCCGTCAAAAAAACGTCCGTTTTATGCTATGGACGATCCCCATGATCCAAAATATACGTTAAGCTTTGACCTGCTGTTTAAGGGGCTGGAGATTACCACCGGAGGCCAGAGGATTCATGATTACGATACCATCATAAAGAAGATGGAGAAAAGAGGTATGGATCCGGAAGAACTTGCTTCTTATTTAATGATATTCAAATACGGAATGCCGCCCCACGGAGGTCTCGGAATTGGTCTGGAGCGGCTGACCATGCGGTTGTTAGATGAGCAGAATGTACGGGAAACGACCATGTTTCCGCGTGACGTGACTCGTCTGGAACCATAGTGTATATTTATATTGGCGGCACGGCTGCGTGCCCGGAATGAGGAGGGAATGAGATGGCATACAGGATTGATGATGCAACAATCGAATACGTGGGAATCCTGGCGAAGCTTGAATTGTCTGAGTCCGAAAAGGAAGATGCAAAAAAAGACATGGGACGTATGCTGGATTATATTGATAAACTGAACGAACTGGACACAGACGGGGTGGAACCCATGACCCATATTTTTTCGGTGACAAACGTGTTCCGCGAGGATACGGTGAGAGAAGCTGCTGACTCTTATGACACTACAGGGGAACACAGCAGTGATGGCAGGGAAAATACACTGAAAAATGCACCGGAACAGAAGAATGGCGCATTTAAAGTCCCGAAAACAGTGGAATAAGGAGGGAGCCCATGACGGAAAAAGAAATCTTATCATTGACCGCGGTACAGCTGGGAAAAAAGATAAAAGAAAAAGAAGTGACGTGCGAAGAGGCTCTGACAGCCGTATTCGCCCAGATTGAGAGGCAGGAATCCAGCCTTCACTGTTACGTAACTCTGGAAAAAGAAAAGGCTTTAAAACAGGCGCGGGAGATACAGAAAAAGATCGATGAAGGCCAGCTTGCCGGGCCTCTTGCAGGTGTTCCCGCTGCGGTAAAAGACAATATGTGTATAGAAGGTATGCGAACCACATGCAGCTCGAAGATTCTGGAGAACTTCGTCCCCACCTACACGGCGGAGGCAGTGGAAAACTTAAGGAAGGCGGGAGCCGTGATCATCGGCAAGACCAACATGGATGAGTTTGCCATGGGAAGTACGACGGAAACATCGGCCTTCGGTGTCACGAGAAATCCCTGGAATACGGATCACGTTCCCGGCGGCTCTTCAGGCGGTTCCTGCGCCGCAGTTGCGGCAAACGAATGCTTCTATGCGCTGGGTTCCGACACCGGCGGCTCCATACGGCAGCCCAGTTCTTTCTGTGGGGTGACCGGTTTAAAACCAACTTACGGGACCATTTCCCGGTATGGGCTTATCGCTTACGGCTCCTCTCTGGATCAGATCGGGCCGGTGGCGAAGGATGTGACGGACTGTGCGGTTATTCTGGAGGCATTGGCAAGTCATGACGCGAAGGACAGCACATCGGTGGACCGGGAAGCCGTGATGCGGCAGAAGATGGAACAGGGAGCAGCCGGCTGGACTTCAAATGGAGGCTGTGATTTCACATCTGCTTTGGTGGATGATGTAACGGGGATGAGAATTGGAATTCCCGGCGATTACCTGGGTGAAGGGCTTGATCCGGAGGTAAAAGAAGCTGTTTTAAAGGCGGCGGAGGTATTGAGGGAAAAGGGCGCCTCTGTGGAAGAGTTTGATTTGGGCATGGCAGAATATGCGATTCCGGCATATTATGTCATTGCCTCTGCGGAAGCCAGTTCCAACTTATCACGCTTCGACGGCGTTAAATACGGTTTTCGCGCAAAGGATTATGACGGCCTTCATGATATGTATAAAAAGAGCCGTTCCCAGGGATTCGGACCGGAAGTAAAGCGGCGTATTATGCTTGGCTCGTTCGTTTTGAGCTCCGGTTACTACGATGCCTATTATTTAAAAGCACTTCGGACCAAGGCATTGATTAAAAAGGCTTTTGACCGTGCCTTTGAGAAATACGATGTGATTCTCGGGCCGGCTTCACCGGCCACGGCGCCGAAGCTGGGAGAAAGCCTGAGTGATCCTTTAAAGATGTATCTCGGCGATATTTATACAATTTCCGTCAATCTGGCCGGGCTTCCGGGGCTTTCGGTGCCCTGCGGAAAAGATTCCGGAGGACTTCCCATCGGCCTTCAGCTGATCGGAGACTGTTTTCAGGAAAAGAATATCATCCGCGCCGGTTACGCGTTTGAGAGAAGCCGTTCTTATGAAATGCCGCCTTGTGCAGTGCCGGAAACGGCTGAGTCTGTGACGGTACAATCCGGCATGGCGGCCGGAAAGGAGGCGGAGTAGATGAGCAGACAGTATGAGACAGTCATTGGACTGGAGGTCCACGTGGAGCTTGCCACGAAAACGAAGATTTTCTGTTCCTGCTCTACGGAATTCGGCGGAGCACCCAACACCCACACCTGCCCGGTCTGCACCGGAATGCCGGGGGCGCTTCCTGTTCTGAACAGACAGGTGGTGGAATACGCCCTGGCGGTGGGGCTGGCGGTCAACTGTGAAATCAACCAGTACTGCCGGTTTGACCGGAAAAACTATTTTTATCCCGACAATCCCCAGAATTATCAGATCTCCCAGCTCTACCTCCCCATCTGCCACGACGGTTTCGTGGAGATCGAGACAGCGGCCGGTAAGAAGAAAGTGGGGATTCACGAGATCCACATGGAGGAGGATGCCGGAAAGCTGATCCATGATGAATGGGAAGACTGTTCCCTGGTGGATTATAACAGAAGCGGCGTTCCGCTTATCGAGATCGTCTCGGAACCGGATATGCGAAGCGCAGAGGAAGTGATCGCGTATTTGGAGAAGCTGCGGCTGATCATCCAGTATCTCGGGGCATCGGACTGCAAGCTTCAGGAAGGTTCCATGCGGGCGGATGTGAACCTGTCCGTTCGGGAAGCCGGAGCTCCGGAATTCGGTACCAGGACGGAAATGAAGAACTTAAACTCCTTTAAGGCCATTGCCAGAGCGATCGAGGGGGAACGAAAGCGCCAGATCGAGCTTCTGGAGGAAGGGAAGAAGGTGATCCAGGAGACACGGCGCTGGGATGATAATAAGGAAAGCTCCCGTGCCATGCGCTCCAAAGAGGATGCCAAAGATTACCGTTATTTCCCGGATCCCGACCTGCCTCCGGTGTTTATAAGCGATACCTGGATACAGGAGATAAAGGATCGCCAGCCGGAGTTTAAGACCGGGAAGATGGCGAGATACCAGGCTGAACTGGGGCTTTCCGAATATGATGCGGATATCATTACAGGATCAAAGCGCATGGCGGATATCTTTGAAGCAACCGTTTCCCTGTGCAAAAAGCCGAAAGAAGCGGCCAACTGGCTGATGGTAGAGGGTATGAGGCTGTTGAAGGAGGAGGCCCTGGAACCGGAGGCCATAAGATTTTCACCGGAAAATCTTGCAAAATTAATTGTTTTGGTGGATAATGGTACTATTACCCGCACGGTAGCGAAGGAAGTATTTGAAAAAATATTCGCTGAAGATATTGATCCCGAGGCCTATGTAGAAGAAAATGGGCTGAAGGTGGTAAATGACGAGGGAGCGCTCCGCGCCGTGATAGAGGAGGTTATAGCAGCAAATCCACAGTCTGTGACAGATTACCGTAATGGGAAAGAGAGAGCCAGAGGCTTTTTAGTCGGGCAGACGATGCGGGCGATGAAAGGGAAAGCGGACCCCGCCATGGTAAATAAGATGATAGAGGAACTGCTGTAATCCGGCAGCTGGCTGCCGTCTTGGGAGAGAAAACTCCCGGAAACGAATGAAGGAGATAATATGAGGAGGAAGAAGAAAGCGATGAAACCGTATGCAGAGATGACGAAGGAAGAGTTACAGGAACTTAGAAAACAGCTTTCCACCAAGTACAGGGAGTATCAGGGCAAGGATTTACGCCTCGATATGTCCAGAGGAAAGCCAAGTGTGGATCAGCTGGATTTATCCATGGGAATGATGGATGTGCTGAGCAGCGATGATGATTTAACGTGTGAAGACGGTACGGACTGCCGCAACTACGGCGTGCTCGACGGCATCAAGGAAGCGAAAGAACTGCTCGGCGACATGATGGAGGTTCATCCGGACCAGATCATCATCTACGGCAACTCCAGCTTAAATGTCATGTATGACACGGTTTCACGTTCCATGACACACGGTGTGATGGGAAATACCCCGTGGTGTAAATTAGATAAGGTAAAATTCCTCTGCCCGGTTCCGGGATATGACAGACATTTTGCCATTACGGAATACTTTGGCATTGAGATGATCAATGTTCCCATGACGCCAACAGGCCCGGATATGGATAAGGTGGAAGAACTGGTTGCAAATGACGAATCCATCAAGGGGATCTGGTGCGTGCCGAAATACTCCAATCCTCAGGGAATCTCCTACTCCGACGAGACGGTACGCCGCTTTGCCAGATTAAAACCGGCTGCTCCGGATTTCAGAATCTACTGGGATAATGCCTATACGATTCATCATTTATACGACCACGACCAGGATCATTTAATCGAAATCCTGGCGGAGTGCAAGAGAGCGGGGAATCCGGACCTGGTTTACAAGTTCGCTTCCACCTCCAAGGTAAGCTTCCCGGGTTCCGGTATCGCGGCTATCGCCTGCAGCCAGAACAATCTGGTAGACATCAAGAAGCAGTTAAAGATTCAGACCATCGGCCATGACAAGGTAAACCAGCTGCGCCACGTGCGTTTCTTCGGGGATATCCACGGAATGGTAGAACATATGAGAAAGCATGCGGATATCATGAGACCGAAGTTCGAAGCTGTAATCGAGATTCTGGAGAGAGAACTGGGCGGCCTTGGAATCGGTTCCTGGACCAGTCCAAAGGGCGGATATTTCATTTCCTTTGATTCACTGGATGGCTGTGCGAAGTCTATCGTAGCAAGATGTAAGAAGGCAGGTCTTATCATGACCGGTGCGGGCGCAACCTACCCATATGGAAAGGATCCGCATGACAGCAACATCCGTATCGCTCCGTCCTATCCGCCGTTATCTGATTTAATTCTGGCGATGGAATTATTTGCACTGTGCGTGAAGATTGTGAGTATTGATAAATTGCTGGCTGAGATGAATTAATAATAGAGATCGAAAATAAAAGAGAGCCATACAGTGAACGCTCTGAGTGAGAATGCTGTCAAAGCCAAATATTGGCCTTGGCAGCATTTTACTTATAAAGGTTATTTTTTTGCCTGAAAAAAGCAGCTGCAGGGGATTTCTTTACAGGGACTTAGGGCTATGATATGATAAAGCAGTCAGAGTATAAATGAAGCAGGTGAATACGTGAATATGAAATTTACAAAAATGCTGATGCATTACATAACAAAATATTTTCTGGGTTTTCTGATTGTTTTCCTGAGCAGTATTCTGGTGGCTTTCGTCGCTGGCCGAAGTATTGAGGCTTATATTATTGAGAAGGGAGAGATGAAAAACCAGGAGGGAATCAATGGTATTTATGAAATGGTAAATAAAATGGAACTGATAAATGAAATGATGGCCAAGAACCAGACATTCAGCACGATTGTTTACCAACAGGGAAAGATTCCCAAGGAGGATGTTTTAAAGCTGCGGGAGGCTAATAAAATGTTCAGTGAGATTGGCTTTGTAGCAGATTACACGCCATATGTGTTTATGCTGTTCAAAAATAATGACCTGTACCTGTCTACCAGCCAATGCAGCTTTAATTTTCAGGATTATTACAATAAATTTCTTCGGATTCGGCGGGAAGGTGTGGATTTATCAGACTCAAATGCAGTACATGACGAACTGTTCGGGAGGTATGCGCAGCACAATCAGTTTGTCAGAGTGGATCAAATAAAGTTTATTTATAATGAAAAGGAGCGCTCATTGGATGATGCAATTCTTTACCTGACGAGCAGCGAATTTACGCGGCTGAACCCACAGTATTTGTCTTGTTTTGTCATAGACAGAGATTATCTGATTAAAAGCATTATGATGCCGGAATTAGAGAAGGATGGATTTCTTTATATTCAGGATTCCAGGACCGGAGATGTTTTATTGAAGTATGGGAATGTTCCAGAGGGGATTGGGGCATATGAAAATGGCCAGGTAATCGAAGATGAGGGAAATTACCGACTGATTGTGAATCATCAGGAGGACTTACAGTGGAAGATTATTACCGGTATTCCAATGGCATTTATCAATAGTCAGATGTGGCCGGTAAACAGACTTCTTATTATTTATCTTTGTATTGGTATTCTGTTGGTAATCGGGTTGACTGCATTTTACAGTTATCAGCATTATTCCGGTATGAAACGGGTTCTGTTTGCCCTTCCTGCAGAAAATGAAATAGAGAACAGTAAAAAGAAATTTGACGAATATGGGCTTCTGACAGATAATATCATGGCGTTGAAGAAGAACGGTAATGAATACCGCATGAAGATGGAGGAACTGGCGAAACAGAACGAAGCCATGATGTTGGAGCATTTAATCGTCATGGGAATCTGGTTGCCAGAGGAACGGCGGGTATTCGAAAAATGCTTTGAGAAAGTGCCGGAATTTTTCTGTGTAGCAGTAGTACGCCTTCAACAGAAGGAATACGGAAATTCAGACATCGTAACACTTGCTATGGTAGAGTATGTGAAAAAGCATTATCCCGGAAAATTTACGAATGTGTACAGCGGGCTTTCCGACGAACTGTTCCTTTTTGAATTGAATCCGGAACAAGAGGCCAATGTTTTGGGAATCAAGAAGTTGTTTGAGGAGGTGGTCACCATGGTTACCGCTGCCTATGATGTGATTCTCCATGTTGGCATCAGTGCGATCGGAACAGATCTTGCAAATGTGAATAAATGTTATGAACAGGCTCGTCAGATTGTTCGGGCGCAGTACGCCTGCAGCAATGAAAATGTGATAAAGACATACGATATTTCTGCCAACGCTCTATATGCAAACCCGGTTAATATGGAATTTTTGAATCATCTCTATACGCTTCTAATCTGCGGTCAGCATGAGGAGATATGCATGCAGTTGAATAAGGTTGAGAACTACTACAGCAGGATGCCGTACTTATATGAGGCACAGAAGGAACAGATTTTTTACTCGATCCGCAATATCCTGTACTCGGCTTGGCTTCATCTGGACGGAGAGACGGATTCCAGGAAAAATTTTCCTGTGTTTCAGAAGAATTTAAAGTGTGGAGAAATGATGGAGATGCTGCGGAAAAGCTCAGCCGAACTCTGCGATTTTATCAGTCAGACGAAGAAAAGCAAGAACGAGGGGCTGAAGGAGAAGATTACTAAATATTTGAGCAGCCATTACGAGGAAGCAGGTCTCTCTGCCTACCGAGCCAGCAGCGAGATCGGAATTTCAGAAAAATATCTGTCCCAGTTTTTGAAGGAGCAGACTGGTGAGACATTCTCCTCTTATTTGTTGCAGCTGCGGATTGAAAAGGCAAAGGAACTTTTGGCGACTACGGATTACAGCAATGATAAGATTGCGCAGATGACCGGATTTGGGGCAGTTAATACCTTTTACCGGAATTTCAGCAAACAGGTGGGGGTTACACCGAAGGTCTATAAGGAAAACTGTGAAGGCCGGTAAAAACAACGGTTTTCCAATCATATCTCAGTACTATCTCATTCGTATTTTCATAAAAATCTTACCATATGAGAGGGCAGGAAAAATGTGAGACACCATTTTCTTACCCTCTGGTATTCTTTTTAATCTTTGACAGTATCCAAATAACAGTATAATGTGGTACGATACGTCCATCGAAAAACTACATATTGGAGAGGAGGCATAAAGATGCAGGAAACAGAAAAAGGTCCTCTTCTTACGGATGAGACATTTTTTCATAACTGTCTTGATTTAGGCAGGCAGGAAATGAAAGAAGTGCGTTATTTTGCGGAGAACCATGATTATGTTCAGGCAAGAAGAGCTCTGGCAGCGGTGCTGCGGTCCGGACTTGCCAGCCGGAAAGAACGTTTTTTTGCAATTCCGTATGAGGAACCGGAGAATGTCTGGAAATATCCGTATGAAACGGATAGAGAAGTGTGTGAACGTCTGCAAAGGCACGTTCTGGTATCAGTAGGAGTTCCCTGCGATTTTGGGGCTATGGGTGAGATTAACTGGAAAGCCAACCCTACCTATAATCAGTATAAAGAATGGACGTGGCAGCTGAACCGTCACCACGAGTGGAAAATACTGGCTCACGAGTATAACCGGACAAAGAATGTGGAATATGCTTATCAGGCTGTTCAATTCTTTCAATCCTGGGTCTGTCAGGCAGTGTGTCCGGATGCTTCTGTATCCGGGTACGATACCGAATGCTGGCGGACCATCGAGTGTGGAATCCGAATGGGAGCGAACTGGCCGTATGTGCTGTATACATTTTTCGATACGGAGGCATTTACCGACGATCTTCTGGTGGAATGGTATCAATCGGTATGGGAACATGGACAGAGACTTTACAGAAACAGGACACATGGAAACTGGCTGATTATGGAGATGAACGGGCTGGCTCAGACAGGAATACTTTATCCGCAGTTTAAACAGTCAGTAACGTGGCTGCAATCTGCGTTTTCTGCACTGGATGAGGAACTGGGGCGTCAGATTTATCCCGATGGATTCCAGTATGAATTATCCACCGGATATCATGATGTTGTTATCAATAATTATGAACGGTTGATTCTGGTGGCCCGCGCGTTCGATGTCCCGATTCCTGAGCGTATGACGGAGCGGCTGACAACCGCCTGTGAGATCGACGTGAAGCTTATGATGCCAAACGGCTGTCTGCCGGATATCAATGATGGCAAGATGGAGGAAACCCGGAAACTGCTGGAACCAAAGCTTACATTGATAGGAGAAGAGGCGGAACCCTCCATCCTTTGGGCGGCCAGTGGCGGAAAAAGGGGAACCTGTCCCGATTATCAGTCAATCGCGCTTCCATACTCGGGCTTCTTCGTTATGAGAAATGGCTGGGAGAGCGGCAGTGTATGGGGACTTCTGGATGCCGCGCCCTTTGGGCGGGCCCATCAACATGAAGATAAGCTGAATTTACTTATCTACGCGCAGGGAAAGTATCTGTTGACTGAAGGCGGAAATTATGCCTATGATGATTCCGAGATGCGCCGCTATGTCCTGTCGTCCAGAGCTCACAACACAGTCCTGGTGGATCAGAAGGGGCAGAACCGAAGAGCCTCATACACCTGGGAAGACAGCGATATCAAAAAGCTTTCCGGGATGAAGTGGGGAATCGGAGATACTTATGACTGGGCAGAAGGCTGCTATGATGAGATGTATGGCGGTATGGAATGCTGGAATTGGGGAAAACCCGGAAAGAATGAAGAAAACGCGGAAAATGAAATTCCGTCTCCGGAGGCAGGAGTGCGCCATACAAGATCGGTTTATTTTGTTAAAAAAGCACCGGAGGGCTTAAACCCGTTTTTCCTTGTGTCAGACCGTCTGGAATCTCAAAATTTCCATACATACGATTTCCTGTGGCATGTAGACAGTGAGAATCCTGTGATTACAAAGGCTGGGGTGGATTTAAAAAATATGGCCGTCTGTGTTTCAGGGAGCGGGAAAACTATGGAAGTAATCTGTGGGAGAGAGGAACCGGAGTGGCAGGGATATGCGGCCACCGGTACGGAGCAGGGGAGGTATCGGGAAATCAACTGTATCGTTGTCAGGGTAAAGTCTGACAACATCAGAATTATAACGGTTTTATATCCGCACAGCGCAGGGGAGATCACAGCCTGCCGCGTTTGTGGGGGTGAAAACATAGAGGATGGGAATATCGAAGTGGCATTTTCCGATGGTCGGACATATTCCTTCCTGGAAGCAGCAATGAGAAACGAGAATGAAGGAGGAGAAGTTTCATGAGAAAAAAAGCAAAGAGAACAGCCGCGTTGGGTATGGCCGCGTTGATGACCGCAGCCGCATTATCAGGCTGCCAGAGCAAAAGTAGTGAGACGGCAGGCGGTACAGCAGATACAGGAGGTAATACCACGGCGGCGGAAGCAGAAACACAGGGCGGTGGTGACAATAAGCTGGTGGTCGCAATCCAGACGAATAGCTATGTGACAGATTATGATAACAATTACTTTACAAAATACCTGGAAGATAAGCTGGGAATTGAGCTGGAATTTTATCAACTTCCGGCGGCAACGGACGAAGTTAGAACCAAGGTATCCCTGATGGCCACTTCCAATGATAATCTTCCAGATGTACTGATTGTAGATAATGCGCTGACACCGGAAACAATTTTGGAATACGGCAGCAGTGGAGTGTTTCTGCCTTTGAACGAATATATGGAAGATTCTTCTAAAATGCCGAATTATAATGCAATTCCAGAAGAAGACAAGAAGGTGATGGAAGCGGCCCAGACGATGGCGGACGGAAATATGTACAGCTTATCCAAATATGAACCGGAGACTTGGAATGTGACCCCGAATCGCATGTTTATAAATAAAGCATGGATTGACAAGCTGGGACTTTCCATGCCTACGACAACCGATGAACTGAAAGCCGTACTAAAGGCGTTTCATGATCAGGATCCTAACGGAAATGGCGTTCAGGATGAGATCGGAGTTTATGGATACCAGGCGGGCGGATACGGCCAGAATATTACGGCAGCGCTCATGAATTCTTTTGAATTCTGGAATGGAGGCAGCTTAAACGGCGGTCTCGCCCTTGATAAGGATGGGAAAACAGTCATCGCACCATTTACGACAGAAGGCTGGAAAGCCGGACTGGCATACATGAATGATCTCTATAATGAGGGGCTGCTCTCACCGGCAATTTTTACCGATGACGATACGCAGTTTAAGGCCACATTAAATGAGGATACCAATGTGGTGGGACTGGTGTCCTTCGGCTCCCTCTCCAACTATCCGGATGCTGCAAACAACAGTAACTACCTGGAAATGGAGATTATGAATCCAGTTAAGGGACCGGATGGAACGAATTATACCCCATACACAGAATATTCCCCAAACCAGGAGTTCTTCATCTTTAACGGATGCAAAAATGTAGATCTGGCAGTGAAATTTGCGGATGCATTCTACGATCATGAGACCTCCACGGTCGCGAGGTTCGGTGAAAAGGGAGTTGATTATACCGACGATCCGGCACAGATGGAAAAGATGACGAATGCCTATGTGGCGGCCGGCCTTTACGACAAGGTAACCCTGGCTTACATCTCAAACTACTGGCTGGAGCCGTCAGCACAGACATGGCACGGAGTATCACCGAGATATGCAAGCCTTGAGGAAATGAATACCGTTGCAAACGGCATGGTGCCATACGACCCGGAAGACAAGACACAGTTAAATGCCAAGAGTTATGAGTATTATTTTGACAAGCATCCGGAGAAAGTTCTCCCACTTCTTCATTATACTGAGGATGAGGCAGGTCAGATACAGGAAGCACTTTCTAATATACCAACTTATGTTAATCAGACAATGGCAGAATTTATCACTGGAGCAAGGGATATTGAAACAGGATGGGATTCTTATATGTCAGAATTAAAGGGAATGGGACTCGATGAGTGGCAAAAGAGCGCCCAGGCGGCTTATGACCGTTCTGTAGAATAGACAAAACATGGCCTGTTTGAATATTGTTTTCAAACAGGCCGTAATACAAAAAGGAGGAATCTGATTGTGGCAGGAAACAGAAAAGACAGCCCGATCACGGGAAAGAGAGATTTAAAGAGACAGCTTCTCGCCCGATGGCAGTTGTACCTGATGCTTTTACTGCCGCTGATCTACATTGCGGTGTTTGCATACGTCCCGATGGGCGGACTGGTGATTGCATTTAAAAAATATAATGTGAGGCAGGGGATCTGGGGCAGTGCATGGGTAGGATTTGATAATTTTATCAAATTTTTCACTTCATACAAATTTCCGATTATCATGAAAAATACGTTGGTGATCTCCTTATACAGTCTCGCAGTTTCATTTCCAATCCCCATTATCTTTGCGCTGCTGTTAAATGCAATGTTGGGAAAACGGTATAAGAAAGCGATACAGACGATCACATATGTGCCATACTTCATCTCGACTGTAGTAATGGTAGGATTGATTTTCCAGGTACTAAATAACCGGAGTGGAATTTACGGGAGCCTCTATACGATGATAACCAACAGGACGGCACCAAATATTCTGGCCAACGGAAAGCTGTTTAAGCATATCTATGTCTGGTCGGGAGTATGGCAGACCACAGGATACAGTGCAATTATTTATATTGCTGCGCTGGCTGGTGTGGATCAGTCGCTTCATGAGGCAGCCGAAATCGACGGAGCAAGCAGGTTCCAGCGGCTGCGTTACATCGATGTCCCGGCCATTCTCCCGACAGCCAGCATTATGCTGATTCTGGCGGTTGGAAATATCATGAATGTGGGGTTTGAGAAAGTATTGCTGATGCAGAACAACCTGAATCTGAACTACAGCGAGATCATATCGACTTATGTATATAAGGTAGGACTTGCCAGTGGAATTAATGATTTTTCGCTGTCGACGGCCATTAGTATGTTTAACTCGGTGATCAACTTTATCCTCCTGATGATAGCAAACTGGGGGAGTAAGAAGCTGAGCGGCAATGGAATCTTTTAGGGAGGGCGGATATGCATAAATTCAAGAATTACAGTCTGAATGACAAACTATTTTACATTGTGATTACAGCCCTTCTGACGATGTTTTTTATCCTTGTGCTGTATCCCTGCATCTATGTGATCAGCGCGTCGTTTTCGTCCGGAACCGCGGTACAGAGCGGAAAGGTGGTTCTGTTTCCGGTGGATTTCAGTCTGGAAGGTTACAAAACCGTGTTTCATACGAAGACGGTATGGACGGGCTTCCGCAATTCGTTGTTCTATACATTTGCAGGAACGGCAATTAATATTGTCATGACACTGACGGCTGCTTACTGTCTGTCGAGGGATGATCTTCCGGGGCGGAATGCGGTCATGCTGATTTTTACGTTTACCATGTTCTTTAATGGCGGAATGATTACATCCTACATACTTGTGCAGAATCTGCATTTGCTGAATACGGTGTGGTCGCTGCTGCTTCCGGGAGCCATCGGGGTCTACAACCTGATTATAGCAAAGACATTTATTCAGAATTCTATCCCGGGAGAACTTCTGGAGGCGGCCAGGATAGATGGCTGTTCGGATTTTATGTATTTTATTCGAATCGTTCTGCCTCTTTCTAAGGCAATTGTGGCGGTGCTTGTGTTGTTCTATGGAGTGGGCCATTGGAATGCGTATTTTAATGCCATGATCTATCTTCACGATAAAGCGTTGTATCCACTGACACTGTTTTTACGGGAAATTCTGATGGCAGATCAGATCGATCCATCCACGGTAACGGATCCGGAACTGCAGGCACAGCTTGCTCAGGCTGCAGGTGTCATCAAGTACGCGCTGATCGTGGTGAGCATGGTTCCTGTGCTTTTGATATATCCTTTTATTCAGAAATACTTTGTAAAGGGAGTCATGATTGGATCGGTGAAAGGTTAAGTGCATCTGGTAACGGCGTTATTTACTAAAATGAAGGAGATAAAAGTATGTCAGAACAACTATTACTAAAGGCAGAGGAGCAGGCCTGGGCCAGTGAAACTCTGAAGAAAATAGAAAAAAAATTAAAGAAAGTGAGCGTACGCTCCGCACACAAGATCCCATATACAACGGTTGAGGGTGTTCATGATGACCGGTCTGGGGATGATAAAATAGACTGGTGGACCAATGGATTTTGGGGCGGTATGATGTGGCTGTTGTTTACATTGACGCATGATGAGGAATATAAGAAGATTGCCGTGGAAACGGAAGAAAAGATGGATAAAAATTTAATGTGTGCGGAGGGACTGACCCATGATAATGGATTTAAATGGTTATTGACTTCAGTTGCTGATTATCGGCTGACCGGTGACGGAAAGTCGAAGAATCGCAGTATGCTGGCTGCCTGTAATCTGGCCGGTCGGTACAATCCGCGAGGCCATTTTCTGCGGGCTTGGAATGACGGAATGGGATACCGGGATGAGGATAACCGCGGTTGGGCAATTATTGATTGTATGATGAACCTTCCTTTGCTTTACTGGGCGTTTGAGGAAACCAAGGATCCGAGATTCTATGAGATCGCTGTGGATCATGCGGATACGGCCATGAAGGCTTTTGTAAGAGATGATGGATCTGTAAGGCATATTGTGGAATTCAATCCTGAGACGGGTGAGATGGTAAGAGATTACGGTGGACAGGGATACGGGGAAGGATCTTCCTGGACCAGAGGTCAGGCATGGGGCTTATACGGTTTTGTAATAAGCTATTTGCATACGAAGGATAAAAAATATCTTAATACTGGCAAGAGAATTGCCAATTACTTTATAGCTAATATTCCGGAGGACAATCTGATTCCGGTGGATTTTAGACAGCCGGAGATTTGCAGTCTGGAAGATTCCACCGCTGCCGCCATTGGGGCCTGCGGACTTATTGAGATAGCTAAGCAGGAGAAGGGGCGGGAAAGCCGTGTCTATTTAAACGCGGCTTTCCGTCTGTTGAGGACGCTTGCTTCGGAGCGGTGCAGCTGGAATGAAGAGGAAGATCAACTGTTAGAAAAATGTACGGCAGCTTATCATGACAAGGAACACGAATTCTCGATTATATATGGGGATTACTATTTCCTGGAGGCATTGATGAAACTGACGGGAGACGAGTTTTTTCTGTGGTAAACCAGTGAGGTCATGGTCAGTCAAACAGCACCAGATTAATAAATGCCTGAAAACTCTCGCTTTGGAACTTGTCCTTATGAAACACCACGTGGTTCATGCAGCTGACATCGAAGTCCTTCACATCAATCTCCACAATCTCCCCGCGCTGAATGTAAGGATCGGCAAAGATCCGGGGAACGACGCCTATGCCCAGATTTTCACGGACAGCCTGGACGATCACGTCAGAATTGGTGCTGGACCACAGCGGAGCGGCGGTTAAGTTATGCAGGGTCAGAGCGCAGTCAAAGGCGTCCCGGATTGTACAGCCCTCCTCCCGCAGGATGAGAGGCTCTTCCAGGAGGCGTTCTAAGGATACGGGCTGACTGGTTTGCCGGGCAAATGGATGGTCGGGAGCGCAGATGACGGCCAGCGGGTAGGAGGAAAATGGGATTTTCTCCAGCTGCTCGTCGGGGACCACACCCTCGATCAGACCGATATCCAATTCGTTTCTAAGGAGAAGCTGAGCAATCTCTTTGGAATTGTTCACAGTGACTTTTATGACGGACTCCGGATTGCTTTTCATAAAACGGGAAATCACACCGGGGAGCAGGAAGCTGGCCAGAGTCACGCAGGAGCCGACCCGGAGCGGAGTCTGGCGGTTTAAGGCGCCGGAACAGGTTTCAAGATCGTGATAGAGCTCCAAAAGCGGTATCACTTTTGAGAGGTAGAATTTGCCGTTCTCATTGATGACGATTTTCCGGGAAACGCGGTCGAAGAGGGAGGCCCCTACGGATTCTTCCAGTTCGTTGATCGCGTGAGAAATAGCCGGCTGCGTCATGGACAGCGTTTTCGCCGCTCCGGTGATACTGCCCTCTTCACAGACGGTTTTGAAGATAGTAAGATGTCTTAAGTTCATGATCAGGATCCCTTCCATTACCAATACAACATATGATAATAGATATTATATCATTCTGATAATGAATTGAACAGAGATTTTTGTCTTTTTTTGAAAAATAATAGCAAAATAACAGCGAACCCTGGCGATCAGAGCGTTAAGAGCATGAGATACTCATCCGCATAGCTGCCATCCCGGTATTTAAACGAATGGGGGCGGCTGCCATAGATGCGGAAGCCGTATTTTTTATAAAGGGCGATCGCACGCTCATTTTCGCAGACTACCTCCAGTTCGATCATCTCGAGATCCATTTCTCTGGCGCATGTGATAATGGCCGACAGCAGCAGCGAACCGATTCCGAGCCCCCAGTACTCTTTCCGGATGGAAATACCGAAGGCGGCGCGGTGGCGGTACCGCTCCCTCTGGGCGATGGGGCTCAAGCCGGCGTTGGCGACGATGGTTCCATCCACAACAGCACAGATCATCAAGTCAGCGGGACTGTTCAGTGTGGTTTCCAGAAACTTTTCCTCCCGCTGGGGCGGCATGGTAATTTCATCGGAGTATCTGGCCATGAAGTCCGTCTCGCCGGAGGTAACCTTCATGAGATGAAGGATGGCGGCCGCGTCGGCGGGAAGAGGGCTTCTCAGACGGCAGACAGCACCGTTTTTCAGTATGTGATCTTTGGGTTTGTATCTCATGGACAGAACCTCCTGATATGAAAATTAGTTGTTTAAGAAAATCCCTCCGGTACCGTGAAATGACTCGCGGTGCGGAGGGATTTTACAGCAGCCGTCTGATTCCGTCAAAGACGGAGAGGGGGGCTTCCATTCCCTGCTTCAAACGAAGCAGACGGAACTTCCCTTAAAGACGGGCAGCAATTGCCTTGATAAAATCTTCGCTGTTTAATACAGTAGGATTGGGTATGGTAGTGATGAGCGCAAGGTCTTTCGTCATCTCGCCATTTTCAATGGTATCGATGGTAGCTTTCTCCAGTCTGTCTGCAAAATCCATCAGATCTTTGTTGCCGTCCAGTTCTCCCCGCTTTCTCAACGCACCGGTCCAGGCAAAAATGGTGGCCACAGAGTTGGTGGAGGTCTCTTCTCCCTTTAAGTGCTTGTAATAGTGACGCTGTACGGTTCCGTGGGCAGCCTCATATTCGTAATCGCCATCCGGAGATACGAGAACGGAGGTCATCATGGCGAGGGAGCCGAACGCGGAAGAAACCATGTCGCTCATAACGTCGCCGTCATAATTCTTGCAGGCCCAGATATAGCCGCCTTCAGATTTCATGACACGTGCAACCGCATCGTCGATCAGCGTATAGAAATAGGTGATTCCCGCTTCCTCAAACTTACCTGCGTATTCTGCATCAAAAATATCCTGGAAAATATCCTTAAAGGTATGGTCATATTTTTTGGAAATGGTATCCTTGGTGGCAAACCATAAGTCCTGCTTCGTATCCAGCGCGTAATTGAAACAGCTTCTGGCAAAGCTTTCTATGGAATTATTCAGGTTATGCATGCCCTGTACAATACCGGCGCCTGTAAAGTTATGTACCAGTTCGCGGGTCTCGCTTCCGTCTTCTGCCGTATAGACTAACTCGACTTTACCGGCTCCCGGAATCTTCATCTCGGAACCCTTATATACATCGCCGTAGGCATGTCTTGCGATGGTGATAGGCTTTTTCCAGTTTTTTACACATGGTTCGATTCCCTTCACTACGATCGGAGCACGGAATACGGTGCCATCCAGGATCGCACGGATGGTTCCGTTGGGGCTCTTCCACATTTCTTTTAAATGATACTCTTTTACACGGGCAGCATTGGGGGTGATGGTGGCACATTTGACTGCAACTTTATATTTTTTCGTGGCGTTGGCGGAATCGACGGTGACCTGATCGTCCGTTTCGTCGCGGTATTCCAGGCCGAGATCATAGTATTCGGTTTTTAAGTCGATGTAGGGAAGCAGTAAATGATCTTTAATCATCTTCCAGAGAATCCGTGTCATCTCGTCGCCGTCCATCTCGACGATGGGGGTTGTCATCTTAATCTTATCCATGTGTCTGTTCCTCCTTGTTATGAACACTCAGCAAGCGTACTCTGACCGCTTATGTGTGATACTCTTCATGTAACCTATAGTATACGACGAATTACGGATTCGCACAAGACTGTCTATGTAATTTTATCCATCCATTTTTTCAGATTATACACTGTTTTCGGATCGATGAAGTGTTCCACTTTTTCGGCCTGCTTCAGCTCATTGGTGGTTTGATTGATAAAGCAGAAGAAATCCTGCAGCACCGTATGGCGGAACAGGAGATAGCGCCCAAGCTGAAGCCCCGCTTCCGTCAGCGTGACGGTACCGTATTTCTCAAACCGCACAAGTCCGTGGCTGCGCAGGTTTCCAGCCATCTTTGAGGCGGATGACGGCCGGACATGAAGACATTTGGCAAGGTCCCCGATCCGGACCGGGGTGCCGTCCTGGCTGAGGCGGCAGATCATTTCCAGATAGTCCTCCATGGAGGAGGTGATCTGGATGTGCTCCAGAAGGGAATAGCCTTTTAGTGTATAAAAATTATCTTCCTGATCCATTTGTTTACCTCCGTTACGTCTCTGCATATCAGTTCAATATATTCCGGATGAGAACAATCTATGACGGCCGCGGCGGGGACTTAAAAATAATTGCCGTCAGGGAAACAGTCTGCCGTCAGGAAAGAAGGAAAAAATCTCCCGGAACCACTGTACCAGCCTTCGCATATGTTAGGATATGGAAACATTTACGGAGGTAAATTTAATGACAGAAGTAATCCAGTTAACAGACTTGAAAAAGGGTCAGAAAGCGGTAATTTCCGAACTGGCCGTTTTTGATGATATGAGACGGCGGCTTCAGGACATCGGTCTGATTGAAGGAACTGTAGTGGAGTGTGTGGGAAAGAGCCCGCTGGGTGACCCCTGCGCCTACATTATCCGGGGGGCGGTCATAGCCCTCAGGAGCGAGGACTCCGGCCGTGTGATGGTATATAGAAAGGAATCAGAACACCAGGGAGCGAGAGAGGGGAAGGAACAGCGTGATGAGGCCCCGGATATGGCTTTAGCCGCAGATACCGCCTCAATCTGTGAGGGGAAGGCAGGACAGGAGGAAACGGAGGACGTATTATGGGGTTAAGCAGAGATTCTGTGGGGATCAAGTCTGTGGACTGTGGACTTGAAATCAAAAAACGCCGGGAAGATGATAAGGTCATCGCGCTGGCAGGTAACCCGAATGTGGGGAAGAGTACGGTATTTAATGAAATGACTGGAATGAATCAGCATACCGGTTGATTAAGTTAACGGTAAAACAACTACAAAAAAATAATCTGATATTTCCTGTTCCGTTCAACACTCTTCGATATACGGATTTCTTTGATAATTGACCGCCAGAAAGCCCTTCTTTCTTCGTTACTCAGTTTGTTGTAAATAACCTCAAAATTGCAGTCCAGGACCTGTTTAAGGGGTTCTAAATTCTTGATGGGCTGTTCCATGTCTGGAAGCGCCGCAAGTTGCTCCTCATATTCTATGCGATCCTTTTTGTATTCATCTAAACTGATTACTTCATTTAGATATAAGTCTTTTAGTCGGTCTAACTTTCTGCGAAGTTTGTTCTTTTTGGCACGGTTATCAATTCTCTTTGTCTCCCCTGTCTCGAAATCTACCAGGTATCCGCTTAACTCTTCACGGACGTGTTTCAATAAGTATTCTTCAATCCGCACTTCGCGAATCTCGCCTCCGTTACTGCATTTCTTGTATGTCCGGTATTGCAGGCATTCATAGGCCGGATATTTATACCGGTAAACCTTTCCGCTGGTTCTATGGCTTGTCACCGTGATGTGACAGCCGCACATTTTATGTCCGCATTGATCGCAGACCAAAATCCCAGAAAATATGTAAGGGTACTTCTGATTGGATCTGATAGTGCTGTTGTTATCGAGAACTCGTTGTATGTCATGATACATCTCATCAGAAATCAGACGAGGACAATAATTTTCATTGCCACGATAACGACCGGTGTATTTCTCGTTGCGCAGTATACTGTTTTTAAGGTTCTGGATACTCATGATTATTCCGTGAGTCTCCCGCATGTAGTTTATGGTTTTGGCAAGTCCCTGTTCCCGATGGAAGTACTGAATACTATCCAACATCGCGGGTGCCTCGTCAGAAAAAACTAAATGCTTATTTTGAATCATGTAGCCGCGCGGCACCTTTCCGGTTATAACTTCGCCATGCTCTACCTTGCTTCGGAACACGTCGGCAACACGAAGACCGCCGTTCTGTGCCTCCAGCTCCGCCCAGGTCATAGACTGGGCCACGAATGCTCGCCCGTAAGGCGTGGAGGTGTCAAAATAAGGTTGGTCAATGGCTGTCCAGGCTACGTTGTATTTATCTAATATAACCTGAGTGTTAAGATAATGGCGAAGACTCCTGAACCATCGATCTAATTTCGTAAATATGATGAGATCGACCAGGCCGGCTTTGACATTCCCGATCAGGCGGGTAAAATCATCACGGTCCAGCTTTTGGCCGGAAACGCCGTCGTCGATATAGGTATCTTGAAGGATCATGTTCTGGTGATCATCGATATATTTAGTTCCGCGTTCCTTTTGGTCGCGGATAGAATCACCACGTTCAGCCTGCTCATCTGAGGATACACGGATGTAGAGGGCTACGCGCTGAAGGGCGGTCTGTGGTTGTGCCATGATATCATCTCCTTGGTCTAGTGTATTAATTTGGCGTATAAAAAATACACCTCTTGTCAAGACATTCTGGAAATGATATAATCAATTTGCGAGAAAGACATATCTTTCCGGAATGATCCGGCAAGAGAATCTATGTGAAAAGCTCTTGGAGTTGGTAGCTCCTGGGGCTTTTTACTTTATTAGTTTTTAGATTTCCAATTAACCCTTAAAACAAAACCTACAATCCAATAAATTCCACCTGTAAAGCAACCTAAGATAAAAATCCAAAACCACTTTAGATACCATGGCAGCGCTCTTTTCCCGCCACCAGATACAGATGCAGCAGCGCTGGCACTGGAACTGGATGAAGATGAATTATTAATAATAATTGGGGTATCCTTACCACTGCTTAATTGTTCCACCTGTTTACCACATTTTGGACATACGACACAGTCGGCGTCAATGACCTCTCCACAATGTTTGCAGAATTTAGTACTTTCCATACATTAATTCTCCCTCTTTTTATTCATTTTTATTAAAAAGCCACAGGCTATTTTAATCTGAAAATTTTATGTTACTCATCTTAAAATATAATTCTGTAACCGTTCAGGAAAATATCTCTCAAGCATATCGTGATACTCTGCCCATGCGGTGTGTTTTTCTTTAGGCTCTTTCTGCTCAAGGATACGTTTGGGTTTTGGCACCGGCATTTCCGGTATAATAACAGGGAAAAACCAGTTATGTATTTCCTGATTTATTTCTTTGCACTCACTTAAATGACACATCTTATAATCTTCGTATATTCGATTCGCGGCCATGCAGGATACTCCATAAGTACGACAAATACCTCTGACACTATCCGATCGCATATGCCAGATGGTTGCACGAGGTACGAGAATGTTACTGGCGAAATAGTCGGCGAGATCTTCAAATGATTTATCTGTTGACGGAAGATCCATGATATAATGCCCTAACTCATGCATTAGCGAAAAACGGATCCGTTCAGATGTGTTTTTTTCATTATACGCAATAATTTTTTCGTAAGTAAAAGCGTCTTCTGTGCAGCTCTGGCATATCGTATATAACTCAAAGTTGATCTCCTTCAACTCTGAATAACTCAAAACCTTAAAGCCATAATGCCTAAGTATCGAAAAGCAATCAATTGGAAAAGTAGTTATATTGCATTCCTTGTAGACAGTTAATACATAACTGAGCAATCTTTTAAGTCCAGCTCGGTTAAAATCGGTGCAGCATAAATAATTTCTCAATAAAATCAGTCCTCAAATTCAATTTCGGACAGGAGCTGTATCAGGCGCATTTTCTGTTCAACAGACATTTTCTTTCCGTTTCTGGCTACAAGTTTTTCTACATCAGCATAGGTGGGCTGAGGAACTGCTTTGGAGCCATCATTTGCCATTGCTTCGAGCTCGTCGGTACTAATTCCTAACGCATCGCAGATTTTGCAAACATTTACATAACTTGTTTTTTCAATACCATTTTCTAGCATAGATTTAATGGTTGAATAAGCAATACCTGTAATCCGTACTAAATCAGCAACTTTCATGTTTTTTTCTTCCATAATATTTCGTAAAATCTGTGCTCTCTCCATATGATCACCTCTAGTTTGATAATACACTATTTTTTGCAATATGTAAATAATAAATTGCGAAATACTGCAAAAAGTTATTGACAATTGCGATATAATGCAATATAGTATATTTATAAATTGCGGTATATCGCAAAACCAGAAAGAGGGTGAATAAAAACTGTGAAAATTAACTGCAAGAACTTAGAAGCAGAAATGAAAAGGTATGGCATATCCAGGAAAGAAATAGCTGCAATGCTTGATTTGTCTTACAGCACAATTCACACAAGGTTTAACGGAACAACACAATGGCTCTATGAAGAGTGTGTGCGAATCCAGCAAACATACTTTCCTGATTCAGAACTTAAGGACCTTTTCACGGTTGAAAATGATGCCTAAAACAAACTTATGTTCGATATGGCAAATATACCACTATCGAACATGCATGTCAATGGAAAATGAAGGACAACGCAAGTAGTACAACCAGTCAGACATACAATCTATCAGAGAGGGGTGGTGATATGAAAGATACTGTAATCGCAGTAAATAGCCTTAACGTGGAAAAGGCATTTGAAGCCCTTGCAAGAATTTTGACTGCACGAGGAGAAGCAACAGTGACTGTAAAATCTATTAAAAAGAAAGACGAGGTACAGAAAGATGAAACCGCTTAATAGCGGTACCGATGGACAAGCAGTGGGAGGTGATTCAGAATGCAGAAATACATTGACAACCTCGACGACTTCGAGGACGACAGCCGATCTCGCCTGCTGGAAGTAACGGAGCGGTGGCTGATGCCGGCGGTTATCTTTGTGGCTGGAGTGATTATCATTTTAGCAGTTTGCGCACGATTGGAGGCGCTGCGATAGGAGGTGAGAAAGTGGATGAGCTAATGAAAATAAGCTATGAGAGCGGACAACCTACGGTGTCGGCAAGGGATTTATATGATCTGCTTTCCGAAGACGGAGGAACAAAAGGAACCGAACGTTTTAGTAAATG
>NZ_JANFYJ010000110.1:0-496 GCF_024460495.1 Hungatella sp. SL.1.14
TCCTCAACTCGGTTCCCGGAATCGGCAAGGTTTATGCCAGTGGCATTCTTGCTGAAATCGGCACTATCAAATGTTTTAAAAACAATGATGCACTTGCCAAATATTGCGGCATTGTCTGGAAGGAAAACCAGTCCGGCAACTTTGAAGCTGAGGACACACCCATGAACAAGGCTGGAAACCGCTATCTGCGGTATTACATGATCGAGGCCGCCGGAAGCGTCATCAGGCACTGCCCGGAATACAAAGCTTTTTATGACAAGAAATTTGCTGAGGTGAGAACCCATCAGCACAAACGAGCACTCGCGTTGACTTCCCGTAAACTGATACGTATGCTTTTTGGACTGCTGGACAAAAGCCAACTCTACTCTGTGGAAAAGAGTAGGTAATCCATAGTGCATATCGAACTTACGTTTCTTTTGAACCGTAGGTTTATTAAAGTTACCCTTTTCTTAGAAAATCTTTTTCATTTTCCTCTTGACATATTACCAAATTGCTT
>NZ_JANFYJ010000111.1:0-488 GCF_024460495.1 Hungatella sp. SL.1.14
GGTTTTTCCATCAGAACCTTTCCATCGATCTCAAAACATTCGAAACCGATTGATTTTACAAATTTAAATTTCTCTGTTAAATCCTGCGGAAAAAAAATCCCTGTCCTGTGTACCAAGCAGCATTATTCTTCACCTCCAAATATAACCCCCATCTTAATGCTCTTTTCCTGTTCCTTATCCATATAGGGACAGATTCCCTCTGCCGAATCCTCAAATTTCACAACCGGATCGATGATCTCGGAGCAGTCTAAATATCCGCTCATCAGCATATCCCAAACCACGTCTTCGATTCTCTTACGGTTCCAGCTCGGATAATCCGGATTCGGTTCACTGCACGCTCTCGAGAAGACGATCTTTCCGTAATTGTAATGTGCTTCCTGTCCCAGCCAGAGTCCCGATATAATATTAAAATAGCGAAAAAAGAACCCTTTTTCCTGCGGAACCTATATTCTAAGGAGACAGATATGAAAGAAAAAATAAAAGTAAAG
>NZ_JANFYJ010000112.1:0-479 GCF_024460495.1 Hungatella sp. SL.1.14
ATCATACGTCAGGGTTACTTTAGCATTTGCTGTCCACTTTGCATAAACTGTCATGTTCTCTTTTATTGCAACAGTTTCGTCAAATGGAACTCCTGTTCCGTTTTTCCCTGTATACCAGCCTCCAAACATATAACCTGGACGGCTTGTGATTCCGAGTTGTCTTCCCACATTTGCAAGGCTTTGGCCGCTCAGTACAGTTTCCACCTTATTCGGAAGTACCTCTTGCGCATCTTCTGCCACCTTATCATACGTCAAAGTTACTTCAGCCTTTGGAATCCACTTCGCATAGACAGTCATATTTCTAACAACTGCGACTGTTTCATCAAATGGACTTCCGGTTCCGTTCGGCTCCGTATACCAGCCTCCAAATGTATAACCCGGGCGGCTTGTGATTCCAAGATCTTTTCCTGCATTCGCAAGACTTTGGCCGCTCAGCACCGTCTCCGTTGCATTTGGCTGTACTTCTGCTGCATCTGCCG
>NZ_JANFYJ010000113.1:0-474 GCF_024460495.1 Hungatella sp. SL.1.14
CTGATCCTTCTGTCTCCGTGTACCAGCCTCCGAACGTATAGCCGGGACGGCTCGTTCTTCCAAGATCTTTTCCTGCATTTGCAAGACTCTGGCCGCTCAGCACCGTCTCTGCCGCATTCGGAAGCACTTCTGCTGCATCTTCTGCTGCCTTATCATACGTCAGGGTTACTTTAGCATTTGCTGTCCATTTCGCATAAACGGTCATACTTTCTTCTATTACGTAGGCTGTGTCAAACCGCTGCCCGTTTCCATTCTCTGCTGTATACCAGCCTCCAAATGTATAACCAGGGCGGCTTGTTATTCCAAGATCTTTTCCTGCATTCGCAAGGCTCTGGCCACTCAGCACAGTCTCCGCTGCACTTGGCTGTACTTCTGCTGCATCCTCTGCTGCCTTATCATACGTCAGGGTTACTTTAGCATTTGCTGTCCACTTTGCATAAACTGTCATGTTCTCTTTTATTGCAACAGTTTCGT
>NZ_JANFYJ010000114.1:0-470 GCF_024460495.1 Hungatella sp. SL.1.14
CGGTGCTGAGCGGCCAGAGTCTTGCAAATGCAGGAAAAGATCTTGGAATTACAAGCCGTCCCGGCTATACGTTTGGAGGCTGGTACACGGGTAAGGGCGGAACAGGAGTACAATTTACGGCAGATACAGCAATTGCCGGCAGTATGATTGTATTCGCAAAGTGGATTCCCAATGACTCAGTCATGGTGACGTATAATAAGGCGGCAGAGGATGCTTCTGATGTCGTACCGAATACGACAGAGACGGTGCTGAGAGGCCAGAGCCTTAAAGATGTAAAGAGGGTACTTGGAAGTACGAGCCGCCCAGGTTATACATTTGAAGGCTGGTATACAGAAGAAAACGGAGGCGGGAAAAAGTTTGATGAAGTGTTTGCAATAAACGAAAACATGACCGTCTATGCGAAGTGGGCAGCAAATGAAAAAGTAACGCTGACGTATGATAAAGCGGCAGAAGATGCAGCGGCAGTCATG
>NZ_JANFYJ010000115.1:0-466 GCF_024460495.1 Hungatella sp. SL.1.14
AAAATTAGAACGGAAAGATGGGTACCAGCAATTACCTCTGTTTGTGGAAGAAAGTCCGCTTGAATAGAAGCAGATGTAAGATGCATTGCAGGCAGCCGGTGAAAAGTTAACACATCTGTGGGACAGTGATATGTTCCATGGGTGTGTTTTTTTAACTGTTTTGGCAGTAATCTGGTATGAACCAGATATGATAAATTTTAGCTTTTTGTTGAGCTGTCAATCATTTTATCTTATAATAAAATTAGCAGTTTTTCTGGTAGCGGGAACAAAAATACAGTAGAAAAGTAAAGAGATCAAAGGCAGTCAATGAGGAAAAAATGAAGATAATAAATAAAAAGTGGTTGATTGGCTGCAGTAGTATAATTGCCATTTGTGCGGTTACGCTCAGCGTCTGGGGCTGCAGTAAAAACACGTAACCGGAGATAGAGGTGGCGCTTTGGAATTTAGACGTGTACGATCATTATAC
>NZ_JANFYJ010000116.1:0-463 GCF_024460495.1 Hungatella sp. SL.1.14
TCGTGTGCGGCGCAACTGATATGCGCAAGTCCATCGATGGTCTCTGCAGCATTATCCGGGATAAACTTTCTATGGACCCAGACCAGTCCTCCCTGTTCCTGTTCTGTGGGAAACGATGTGACCGGATTAAGATCCTGCTCCACGAACCAGATGGATATGTTCTCCTTTATAAAAGGCTGAGCGTCACACAGGGCCGGTACCGCTGGCCACGGAAAAGTTCCGAAGCCCAGGCAATCACCTGGCGTCAGTTGGACTGGTTACTCAGCGGACTGGACATCGAGCAGCCCAAAGCAATCCAGACCAGTAAAAAAACATCGTGAAACTGCCGAAATTTTCCGGCGGCATTTCGACTGGACGTGTGGATAACCGCTTTGTTTTTTCGCCAGATCGGGATAACCTCTGCGTGATAACTGTTTCATCGGAACTCATGGTATTTCGAGGGATCCATGGCGGTAAATATCCT
>NZ_JANFYJ010000117.1:0-449 GCF_024460495.1 Hungatella sp. SL.1.14
TATATCTGTTACGATATAACACCTCGGATGTCTTGAATTGTTTTCCACAGGTTTGATGTTCTTGCGAACCTCTCCTCTGTTTCAACTTTTCTAGATATATTCAATATGTGGTTTTCAAGGTACATGCAGACTGAAGTTTATCAGTCATTAGCAAACTCGATCGACTCGAATCCACTAATCACTGGTAAAAACCAGTTATATGGAACAGCACTGCCCTGCTGAATCAGGTTAACACATTCTTTAACACAGGTTTCGCCTTTATCTCCACCCATTGGAACGTGTCCGTTCTATATAAAACACTCTTTCGAGTGAGTTTTTTTAAGTAATCTGGCACCCACCTGCTCTCCCATGCCGTCTCCAGCATAGTACCATCGGCCGCTTAAGTCTTAACCATCGTGTTCGGGATGGGTACGGGTGTTTCCCCTAAGCGCATCGGCACCAGAATCTTT
>NZ_JANFYJ010000118.1:0-445 GCF_024460495.1 Hungatella sp. SL.1.14
CCAGAACCTCCTGGTCTTCAGCCAGCTTTGGCAAAGCCGAGATGGATCCGTTTGCCAAAGACGCTGACTTTTCCTGTTCCGGGCTTGTCAGCCATACGGCCGCCTGAAATGCTTCATCCGGATTCTCACTGTTAGCCGCCACAGACCAGCCCCAGAAATTAGCGGTTCCTACATAATCCTTGTCTCCAACACTGGGCATACCTGCAAATTTAACGGTTTCTGCCACTGCCGACTGTTCCGGATCCAGATATGCGGAACAATTACCGGAAAGGCTGATACTGACAGGAGCCACCCCATCCTTCATCGCCTGTCCCACATCATCCACATGCCAGGTCGACACGCCATCCATTGCGTACTTACAGAGTTCCTGCCAGATGGCAATCGCCTGTACAGCCTCATCACTCCCTAAATCAGCCTTGCCATCCTTTATAAACTCACCGCCGCA
>NZ_JANFYJ010000119.1:0-445 GCF_024460495.1 Hungatella sp. SL.1.14
CTTCTCATGGAGCAGTTTCCGCATCTCATCAATCATCTCCATGAGAAGAAAGCCTGCTTTCTTCAGTATGAGGAGGAGACACGCCGGATTGCCTCACAGGAGTGCAGAGAGGCGGAAGAGTTTGAGGCCGGAATTGCTGCAAGACAGTGGCTGATCGAAGAGATAGACGGGATTGATGAGCGGCTGAAGGCAATGAAGAACTTTTCGGAGGAGGGAGAACGGCTCTTTGAGATTTCAAAAAACAGTTGGGATTTCAGGAAGCTAAGTGAAGAGGAGCAGGCACTTTTTTCGGAAGGGCAGGAAATTTTTACGGTTATGGCCCGAATCCGGGAGCTGGAGCCCGGAGCCCTGGCTGAGATGGAACGAGTCAGAAACCTGCTTCAGGATAAAATCAGGAAAAACAACACAAATACCAGATTCACCGGTTATTTAAAGCAGATGGACC